>DGHE01000099.1:0-13239 GCA_002392525.1 Bacteroidales bacterium UBA3856
TTCTTGTTCTTCTTCACATGCTCAGTAAGGTGAGCGATACGGTAGGAAAATAAAGCAACCTGACTCTCAGGAGAGCCGGTGTCCTTATTGGACTTCCCGTACTTCGCGAAAATCTCTTGCTTTTTCTCAGGCTGTAAATATTCTGCCATTGTGCAATGAGTTTTGTTTGGTTATAAATGCTGCGGGACCTTCCCGCAAAAAAGCTTGCAAAATTAAGTAAATTTTTTGGATTTGCCAAATTTTACTTCAGGGCCTTCTCCAGGGCCGCCCAGTGTTCGGGGGTCATGCGGTTAGCACTGAGAAGGCATATACCGCTGGCCCCGGCATTCAGGGAGTTCTTCACGGCCGTCCCAATCTCTGAGGGCGTGAGGCCCCCATCCTTGGGGTGAGTGTATTCATCACGGTGTTCCCAATCCCGGCAAATGCGGAGACCGCTCATCACGGGTATATGGCCGGCCGCTTCCACTTCTTCGGAAACTACGCTGCAGAGCCAGTCCAGGCCTTCGTCGTAGTAGGCGTTGTAGTTCATGGGAAAGAACATGTCCACCGTCCACTGGTTCCACTGCTGGCGGACCATGTGTTCTGCATAGGAAATGGGGCCGGGGAAAACGTCCACGCTCACCTTCTTGCCCACCTGGTGAATGGCGCGTGCCATGCGGTCAACGAACAGGGTGAGCTGGTCGCAGCGGAACTGGGCCCACTGGAACACGGTGGAAGGGTCTTCCACGTGGCGGATGTCAATGCCCGTCTGTTCCATGAAGATGCGGGCGCAGTTGTCGCAGTAGCAATAGTCGGCCGGAGCATATTCGCTGTGGTCGTTCTCCGTGCCATAGATTTCACTGAGGGCGTGGGGTAGGATGACGTCCGGGTAACGGATGAAATCCAGACGCACATAATCTACGTCGGGGATGCGTGCCACCTCCAGGTATTTCTCTTCCAGGAAAGCCTGTACGTCGGGGTTGGCGGGATCCAGGAAACGGTAGCTGTCAATGTAGTTGGGGTGCTGGTCCGAGCTCTGGCCCAGGCGGTTTACGGCATACCACTCATGGGGCATGCCTTTTCTCATCATGGAAGGAACCCAGGCATGGTACTCCAACCCTTCCGCATGGGCGCGGGCTGATGCTCCACGGATGAGGTCCAGGTCCTTGCACTCGATGCAGACACCTGTCACGCCATGGCCCTTCCACTTACGAAAATGCGCCTGGAGCGTGTCCAGATTGGCTCGGTCGTCGATGGACTGCCATACGTATACAGGAGTTCGCATTTCCATAGGGCTGGAACAGGCAGCCAGGAAAAGGGTGGCAAGTATGATTATTAAGGCGTTAGGCTTCATGCTCAAACAATGTACGCTCCGTTAGGAAATCGGTCGTGCAAAAATAATGGAAATTATGCAAAACTACAACACATTTTCCGTCCGTTTTTTCGTATCTTTGCATATTATAATGACAAAACCTATGAAAATCGGTATTTGCAACGACCACGCAGGCGTGGATTACAAATTCAAGCTGGTCAAAATGCTCCAGAAAAAAGGCATCGAAGTCGTCAATTATGGAACGGATGCTCCTGATAGCGTTGACTATCCGGACTTTGCCCACCGGCTGGCATCGGCCGTCGAGGGCGGCGAGGTAGACCTCGGCATCGCCCTTTGCGGTACCGGTAACGGCATGGCCATGACCCTGAACAAGCACCAGGGTATCCGTGCGGGTCTGGCCTGGGAGACAGCCATCGGCAAACTCGTTGCTCAGCACAACAACGCCAACGTGCTGGTGCTGCCGGCCCGTTTCATCAGCTATCCCGTGGCATCGGCCATCGTGCGTGCCTGGCTGGAGACTCCTTTCGAGGGCGGCCGTCATCAGAAACGCATCGACAAAATTCCCTGCAAATGAGTTTTTACGTCCCCCGTCCCGGCGAGACGCTTTCCCACCACATAGAAGATTTCCCGGAAGGAGTGGTCCTTCCCATTGACAAGCCGTATCGCTGGACATCGGCCGATGTCATCCGTAAACTCAAGTGGAAAGCCATCCGTCATTTTGACAAGAAAAATCTGAAGGTGGGTCATGCGGGAACGTTGGATCCGCTGGCTACGGGAGTGCTTCTCGTATGTATTGGAGATGCCTGCAAGAAGGCCCAGATGCTCCAGGACCACGACAAAGAGTACATTGCCGGCATCCGCTTCGGCGCAACAACCCCCTCCTACGACCTTGAGAAAGAGATAGACCGGCATTTTCCCTTCGAACACATATCGGCCGATGCCGTCCGCGCCGCCCTTCCCGCGTTCCTTGGCGAGCAAGAGCAGGTTGCGCCTCTTTTCAGTGCAAAGAGCATAGATGGCGTGCGCGCTTACGAACTGGCCCGCAAACTGTACAGGCAGGGACGGGCAGAAGAACTCGATGCGGCCGCGATGGATTCCCTCCAGCGCAACCGCATCGTGATTTCTGAATTGGAACTCCTTTCTTTCGGGGCCTCTGTGCCGGTGGCGCCCCTTGACATGGAGAGCCGTGCGTCTTCGCGCATCAACGTGGCCGATACGTCGGCCCTGGGCCTGCCGGAAGCGTCCATTCGTATTGGCTGCTCCAAAGGCACTTACATCCGCGCCTTTGCCCGGGACCTGGGCGAGGCCGTGGGCTCCGGCGCCCACCTTTCCAGCCTCATCCGTTCCCGCAGCGGCGATTTTTCTGTGGAGAGCGCCCTCTCGCTCGAGGACGCCCTGTCCTTGTTCGAATAGCAGCTAGATGCGGCCGAGTTTCTCGGCCACATATGTCATGCGGCGGGCGAACTCCTTTCGGCCGATGAAGCCCAGGATGGCGGCGATGCCCAGGCCGCTGGCGGCACCGGTAAGGGCCAGGCGCAGGCTGTTCATCACTTTTCCCATGGGGTACTCGCGCATTTTGATGTAGTCTTCGATGGCCTTCTCCAGGGCCTCGGTGGTCATGGCCCCGCGGTACACGTCCAGGTCGTCGAAACCAAATTCGGCTCCTGAGATGTACTGTGTTACCTCGAAGCAGTTCTCGTAGTGTTCCGGCTTCCAGAATTTGTCCACGTCTTTCGCAAGGAAAGGAGCTGTGGCAGCGTCGTCAAACACCTTGGCGCGGGGATCTGCCGGACGGTTGGGATCCACGGGCTTGGAAGGGAGACCTGCGCCGGCTTTGATGCCGAAGGCTTCGAAATCGGCGGGAGCCACAAAGAGGAAGTGGGCGATGTCCCACATGTCGGCCACAAAGGTGGCGCGCTCCTTGACCAGCTCGACGGCGGCCTCTACGTACTCACGCGTAAAGATGTGATTGGCAAAATCGGCCCCGAATCCTTCGAAAGAGGCTCCGGCAGTGAGTGCGTTGCACGGGCAATCAACTACCTTGATGCCATGGCTCTCCAGCACGGGGATGAAAAGGTCTGTGAGCTCCGAAGTAGTCTTCAGGCGCAGATATTCTTTATTATACCACTTGGCTTTGTCGGGGTTGAACTTGGCACCGGCTTTCTGGACTTTGTCTAGGGAGAAGGCCTGCACCAGTTCCGGCAGGGTAAACATCTCACGGTCGTCGCCGGGATTCCAGCCCAGGAAGGCCAGAAGGTTCACGAAGGCCTCGGGAAAGTAGCCGTCCTCACGGTAGCCGTGGGAGACTTCGCCGGTCTCGGGGTTCTTCCAGGCCAGCGGGAATACCGGGAAGCCCAGTTTGTCGCCGTCACGCTTGGAGAGCTTGCCGTTGCCCACGGGCTTCAAGAGCAGGGACAGGTGAGCGAAGCGGGGCATGGTTTCTGTCCAGCCAAAAGCTTCATATAGCAGGTAGTGCAGCGGCAGGGACGGCAGCCATTCCTCGCCGCGGATGACCTCGGTGATTTCCATGAGGTGGTCGTCCACGATATTGGCGAGGTGGTAGGTGGGCAGTTCATCGGCCCGCTTCCAAAGGACTTTGTCGTCCAGGGTGTCGGTGTTCACTTCCACGTGACCGCGGATGAGGTCGTCCATCTTCACCACGCGGTTTTCCGGCATCTTGAAGCGCACGGTCCAGTCGGTGGTGGTCTCGAGGAGGCGCTTTACCTCGTCCTCGGGGAGACTGAGGGAGTTGCGAAGTTCTTTACGGGAAGCGGCATTATACATGAAGGTCTCACCTTTTGCCTCGGCTGCAGCACGCTTTTCGTTGAGCTCGTCGGCGCTGTCAAATGCGTAGTAGGCCCAGCCGGCGGCTACCAGCTGCTCTGCATATTGCCTGTAAATGGGGCGGCGCTGGCTCTGGCGATACGGTGCATGAGGGTGCTTTTCGGAAGCCACTTCCACCACTTTCCCGTTTTCATCCACGCCTTCGTCGGGGATGATGCCGCACCAGTTAAGGGCCTCGATGATATACTGCTCGGCTCCCGGGACAAAACGATGGGAGTCGGTATCTTCGATGCGGATGATGAAATCTCCGCCTTTCTGCTTGGCGTACAGGTAGTTATAAAGCGCCGTGCGCACACCGCCCATATGCAGCGGGCCGGTGGGAGACGGGGCGAATCTTACGCGGGTTCTTCTTTCCATTTGTATAGCGGTTTGAATCTGCAAAGTTAGCGGATTCCGTGCACAATTGCAATGAACTAATGCTTCCGTCGGATGGCGGGAGTAATTTCGAGGTCGCTCTTGGGCGCACCGGGCTCCAGGCACAGGACCGGCCGTTTGTCGGTGGCAAAATTGAAGTGCTTGGCGTTGTCGGAGTTGTTATAGCCGATTTTGATGGGCTCCGGACCAGCGGGCAAATGCATTTCCCCGCCGTGCTCGGTCTGTTCCCATTCGAAATTCTCGTCAATGATAACGAGGTTGCCCAGGTTCTTGTCGAGGCCCAGGCCACCCAGGTCCATCTCGAATCCCGTGACAATGGCCGTGATGCGAACCTTGTCGCCAAACTCGGGATCATTGTCCCAGATGATGCCCTTCTTGAAGTGGTTGGCATCGCCGGTATATTCGGAAATCATGTCGTCAATGCGCTCGAGGTCGCTCATCTTGGCGCCGCGTTCGTTGTTGCCCGTGGTGATGTTCACCAGCACGTTCTTGGCGGTCTTGAGGTCGAAGTCATTGAGCAGCGGGCTCTCGAACGCACCTTTTACGGCCATCTCCAGACGGTCGTTGCCGGTTCCTTCTCCGCTGCCCATGAGGGCCATGCCGGAGTTCCGCATCATCTTGCATACATCCTGGAAGTCCACGTTGATGTAGCCGGGGCAGCTGATGACCTCGATGATGCCGCGCACCGCTGTGGCCAGCACTTCATCGGCCTTGGGGAACGCTTCCTGGATGAGGGTGTCTCCAAAGAACTGATACAGTTTCTCGTTATTGATGATAAGGAGCGCGTCCACGTTCTTTTCCAGCTCGTGGATGCCGTCCACGGCCTTGGACTGGCTTTCATTGCCCTCGTTCCTGAACGGAATGGTCACAACGGCCACCGTGAGAATGCCGCGGTCCTTGGCCATCTTGGCAATGACAGGGGAAGCGCCGGTTCCCGTACCGCCGCCCATGCCCGCCGTAATGAAGAGCATCTTGGTTCCGCAGTCCAGCACCTTGCGGGCAATCTCGTCCTGGCTTTCCAGGGCGGCGTTGCGGCCGGCGGTAGGGTCGGTGCCGGCTCCCAGGCCGTTCTGCCCCATCTGGATTTTCACCGGAACTTCGCTGGAAGCCAGCGCCTGCGCGTCGGTATTGCACACGATGAAACTGCAGCCCTGAATGTTCTGCTTGTACATGTAGTTCACCGCATTACAACCGCCGCCGCCTACTCCAATCACTTTGATGATGGCGGAGTCCTCCTCCCAGTCACGGGGAATGATATTGATATCTGCGTTCATGATTATTCTTCTTTGTTGGCGTTATCGTAAAACTTGAGCGCGGTGTCTTCCACGTTCTTCCACAGGATGCTGAGGATGCCGGTCTTTTCACTCTTGGGTTTGGGAACCTTGACCCGCGTAGTTGTCTTGGGCTTTTCCTTCGGCTGTGCTTCCCCGAACTCATCGGGCTCGAACAGCGTCTCCCGGTCACTGGTCTCGTTGGTCACTTCCACTTCTACGGTTTCCACCTCTTCTTCCTTTTCGTCAGCCTCGGGTGCGCTCACGCAGTCCGGCAGGTTGTCGTCCTTGGCCGACAGGATCATGCCGATGGCCGATGTCGCCGCGGTGGAATACACTCCGCTTCCGGCCGATGCCGAGAAAGTGAACCGGGGATATCCCTTGCGCACATTGTAGCCCGACATTTCCTCGATGAGACTTTTGAAGTTGACCAGCTCTGCGCCACCGCCCGTGATGACAATCCCGCTTCTGAGGGAATTCTGCAGGCCGCTTTCCTGGATGTAATACAGTATAGCCTCTACAATCTCCCGGGCACGGCAGTCAATCACTTCCGAGATATAGCGGACCGGAACCTCCTTGAAAGGCTCCGTCAGACGAATCTGCAGCACCTTTTCGCTCAGTGTGGCCAGTTTGCCGGGCTGCACGGCGCCAAAGCGCTTTTTAATTTTCTCGGCCAGGTCTTCGGAAATGGAGCACTCTGTCCGGATATCATTGGTGATAGCCCTTCCGCCAAAGGGAATGGAAGCATAGTAGCGCATGATGCCGCCATGATAAATGGCAACCGAAGTGACGCCGGCACCTACGTCCACAAGCGCCACGCCGCCCATGCACTCCTCCTCGGTGAGCACGGTTCTCGCCACCACCTCCGGAAGGAAATACTTCTTGGCTACGGCAATGTTCAGGCTGTTGAAGATCTTGTCCAGCGCCGTCGTAGCCTTCCGGCTGCCGATGAACACCTTGAAGTTTCCCTCCAGCGAGCTCGAGAGCGTCCCCACCACGTCGTTTTCCACCAGCTGGATTTCGTCGTCAATGGAGAAGGACTGCGCCACCGCGCCGTACATGATCTGGCTGTCCGGGTTGGGCAGGGGATAGGTCTCCAGTGCCATGGATTTGAGGGCCTGGACCTCTTCGATGGTAATATAGTCGTCGGGATTCGTCCGTTCGATGCGGGCCGATGCCGTCACCTGCGCAACCTCGTTGCGGGGCATGCCCACCACCACCTGGAGAATCTTGATCATCAGCTCTTTCTCTGCGTCTTCCACAGCTTGCTTCAGGCGTTGCGACGCCTTGAGGGGATTCGCAATGGCGCTGTAGCGGATGCCCTCCGAGGGCGTCTCTTTATAGTACACAATCTGGACGTCGTCGCCCGTGATTTTGGCGACGCACAGGCCGAACTTGGAACTGCCCAAATCGATGGATGCAATGTACTTCTCTTCCATATATCTGTTTTATTTTCTACAAACCAGCTGCCCCCGGTACCGGAGGTCTACGGTGCGGTAACCGGGCCGTGCCGGCACCACGCTCTCGTAATATGCCTTCATCAGGCGCAGTTTTTCCTGAACCCGCACGGGCTCCCCAAAGATAAACTGCTCCTGTCCCTCACGGGGCGTCATGACAAGGTCTCCCTTCGTATTGACGGTAATCTTTACAATGTTATGCTCCCATACCGTGCCCGTGATGGTATTGATAAGGCCGATCATCTTGTCCAGCCAGGCCTTCTCGGCGGCATCGGCCGGTGTTCCCTTGAATCCGCGGGGAATCTTCATGGGGATGCATCCTTTGACCACCGGAACGTCTGCACTGCCCTGCGACTGGAGGGGAAAGACGAAGCCGGTGGCATCGGCGTAATATCCGTTGGTGCCGTCGTCGAAGCGCACCACCGGCTGCCGTTGGTTCAGCTCCACGTGCAGGACGCCGTCGTCGGTGAGCCAGGCCTGCGCGTCGCGCACCACCGAGTGGGCGCACACCAGCTTTTCAATGTGGTCCAGGTCTACGCTGTCCAGCGGAAGTCCGGCATAGGCCCTGTATTCTTTCTCCAGCCACCGGGCTACATCGGCCTTTCGCACAAACTGGCGCTCAAGCGAGTCGGCAATGGTTACGTCCAGGCTGCCCTTGCCCTGGCAGGTGCGTGCACGGAGACTGCGGACCGACATCCCGGTGGTTACCACCCAGACGGCAGCGCAGCCTGCAACGAGCAGGGCTCCCAGTGCTTTTCTGAAGAAAGGTTTCATAAGCGGCTTTTCAGTAGCTCTGTAATGGGCTCAATATAACGGTCTACGTTTCCGGCGCCAAAGGTGACCAGCACGTCCAGTGGCTCGTCGGCGAGGTAATCCATGAGTTCTTCCTTTTTGATGAGCACCTTCTCGGGGGCCGTGACATCCTTGAAAATCATCTCGGAAGTGACGCCCGGGATGGGCTCTTCGCGGGCCGGGTAAATGTCCAGGAGAATGAGCTTGTCCACGGCCGACAGCGCCTGCGCAAATTCCGTGGCAAAATCGCGGGTGCGCGTGTACAGGTGCGGCTGGAAAATGGCGGTGAGCCGGCGTCCCGGGAAAATATCCCGCATGGAGGAGATGGCCGATGCCAGCTCGGCGGGATGATGCGCATAGTCGTCGATATAGGACAGCTTGGGGCTGTTCACATGCACTTCCAGGCGACGTTTTACGCCTTCGAACGTGCCGATGGCCTTCTTCACGGCCTCCGGCTCCAGTCCATAGGTGAGGGCGATGGCTGCAGCCGCGACGCTGTTCTCGGCGTTCACCCAGCCGGGCGCTCCCACGCGGATGTCCTTCAGGATACCGCCGGGATACTTGAGGTCGTAGTGGAAATATCCGCATTCGTCGGGGCGGGGGTTCAGCGCGCAGAAATCGGCCTGCGCATCCGTGTAGTGATAGGTGAGCACGCGTGCCTTCGTGTCTTCCGGGCCGATGGGCGTGCCTTTTTTGGCAATCACTGTTCCCGTGACCTGGCTGGCGAAGGCCTTGAACGCTTCCACCACATGGGCATAGTCTCCGTAGATGTCCAGATGGTCCGGATCCACCGCCGTGATGACGGCGATCTCCGGGAACAGCTGCAGGAACGAACGGTCAAATTCATCGGCCTCCACCACTACGGTCTCGTTGCGGGACATGAGGAGGTTGGTGCCGTAGTTGCGGGAAATGCCGCCGAGGAAGGCGCTGCAACCCTCTCCTGTTTCGGTGAAGATATGAGCGGTCAACGTGGAAGTAGTGGTCTTTCCGTGCGTGCCGGCAACTGCCAGGCAGCGCTGTCCACGGGTAATCTCTCCCAGCGTCCGGGAACGCTTGAGTACCTTGTATCCTCCGTTCATGACCTTCTTGAGCTCTCCCAGGTCTTTGGGAATAGCCGGGGTATAGACTACGAGGGTGTCCTCCACGCTGGCGGGGACAAGGTCGGGCCGGTCTTCGTAGTGTACGGAAATCCCTTCCTTCTCCAGTTGGGCCGTAAGGTCGGAGGGCGTACGGTCATAGCCGGCCACTTCGTAACCTTTGAATTTATAGTAGCGCGCCAGGGCCGACATGCCGATGCCGCCGATTCCTATGAAATAAACGTTCTTCATACCAATTTATACACTTCATCGCAGATGACCTGGGCTGCGCTGCGCAGTGCCAGTGATTCTGCATGCTTTTCCAGATCGCTGCGGCGTTTGTCGTTTCTCAGAAGGCCGATGGCCGTAGGCATCAGCTCCTCCATAGCCTCGCTGTCCTTGACCAGCATGGCGGCTTCCTTGCGAACCAGCGCCAGGGCGTTGTGCGTCTGATGGTCCTCCGCCACGTTGGGCGAAGGGACAAAGACGACTGCCTTTCCCATGGCGCACAGTTCGCTCACGGAGCTGGCGCCGCTGCGGGAAATCACGACATCGGCAATGGCGTAGGCAAGGTCCATGCGGGCAATGAAGTCGAAGGCTTTCACATGCTTTGCATCGGGGTGCTCGGCCATGAAGACATCTACACTCTTCTTGTAGTATTTTCCGCACTGCCAGATAATTTCCACATCTTCTCCACCGGGACAGCCGTCCTGGATCCAGTGCTCCATGGCGCTGTTGAGCGTGCGGCTTCCCAGGCTTCCGCCCACCACGAAGAGATGCTTCTTGGACGGGTCCAGTCCGTAAAGGGCCATTCCTTCTTCTTTCATTTGGGCCGATGCCGGGTGCGACACGGCTTCGCGGATGGGGTTTCCGGACTTGACAATCTTGTCCTTGGGGAAGAAGCGCTCCATGCCGTCGTAGGCCACGCAGATAGACTGCACGCGCTTGCTCAGGATTTTGTTCGTAAGTCCGGCAAAACCGTTCTGCTCCTGAATGAGGGCGGGGATTTTCATGCTGGTGGCGGCCCACAGAAGGGGAGCGCTGGCATAACCGCCCACGCCTATCACGACGTTGGGCTTGAACTCCTTCACAATGTTCCTGGCCCGGCGGATACTGTCCAGTACGCGGAAAGGAACGGTGAGGTTGTTCAGGATGTTCCTTGCGCTGAGCTGCCGCTGCATGCCCACCATGGGAAGGCCCACGATGCGGAAGCCCTCGGCCGGTACTTTTTCCATTTCCATTTTACCCTCGGCACCTACAAAGAGGATTTCCGTCGCAGGGTTCAGCTGCTTTAGCTTATGGGCAATGGAAACGGCCGGGAAGATGTGCCCTCCCGTTCCGCCTCCGCTTATGATGACTCTGATTGCTTTATATTCCATTATGCCGTTGTATCTTGCGTCCAGTTATGTTCGATGATGGGTTCGGCCTCGGCCTCCTTGCGGGCCATGTTCTCCTTGGCGTCCTTCGAAATGGCCAGCAGGATGCCGAACACCACGCTGAACACGAGGAAGGAGTTGGTACCGTGACTCACCAGCGGGAGCGTTTGTCCCGTCTGGGGAACCAGGGGAAGATGGACGTTCACCGCCATGTGCATGAACGCCTGTCCCGTGACCAGGATGATGAGCCCCACCACTATCATTTTGTCGTAATATTTGTCGCACATTTTAGCCACCAGGGTTCCGCGGGCCAGCAGGCTGAAGTACAGGATAATGAGAATCCCGGCACCCCAGATGCCCGTTTCCTCCACAATGAAGCTGAACATGTAGTCTCCGAAAATGACGGGGACCTGGTACTTCTGGGTGCTGTTCCCGATACCCTTGCCCAGTAGACCGCCTTCTTTGATGGCCAGGAGTGCACCTACAGGCTGATCAAGCTTGGCCCGGGCCTGCCGCCATTCCAGCGACTCCCGCTTGGAGGAGATGAGCTGGCGCATGGTGGCGTCGTCGTCCTGCGTAATACGGCCGATGGCGGTTCCAATGCGGCTTTCCTTGAGCCAGCCGGCCTTGTAGGCTCCGAACATGAGGCCGATGCCCAGGATGCCCAGGGCAACCACGATGCCGATGTCTCGCCAGTCAATGCCGCCCACCAGCACCATCAGCACCATGATGATGCCAATGAAGATGGCCGATGAGTTGGATCCCATCATGACCATAAGCGTAGTGGTCAGGATGGGTATGTATATGTAGATGATCTTTTGCCAGATATCTTTCTCCAGGAAGGCGAGCTTCTCGAACTTCTGTGCCAGGAGCGGCGCCCATTTGAATTCTCCGCGTTTGAACGTGTCCAGGGCCCAGCCCAGGTACATGATCATGAACAGCTTTACGAACTCGTAGATATGAATCTGCTTACCGGCCACCATAAGGATACGGCGGGCACCATTGATTTCACCGGCACGGACAAATCCAAGGTTCAGGTTGAGGACCAGGATGATAAGGACGGCGAGCGAAGCGCCATAGCCCAGCATGGAGGCTTTCTTGTACCAGTCGGCGCGGCCCAGGAAGTAAAGAGTGAAGATGAGGAAGAAGCCGATGGCCACCACCTTGAGCTGGTCCACCATGATGGTAATGCGGTCGCTGCCCGTGTCGTTTGCGAGACGCGGGGTACTGGAGAACACCGAGATAACGCTGATGAGCATCAGGAACAAGGCAATCAGGAAGATGACCTTGTCTCCGGTGAAGCGGTCCATCAGATTGACGAGGTGTCCCGTGAATCCTATGTTCTGTTTCTCTTCCTCGGCCATGGGGCTTTTACAGGTTGCGGACGGCAGCTTTGAACTGCTCGCCCCGGTCTTCGTAATTCTTGAAAAGATCAAAGCTGGCGCAGCAGGGGCTCAGGAGCACTACGTCTCCGGGCGCAGCCATGGCGGCGGCTTTCTCTACGGCCTCCTTCGCGCTCAGGGCATCGGTCATCTGGCTCACCATCCCGCCAAAGGCGGCGTGAATCTTTGCATTGTCTACGCCCAGGCACACGATGGCCTTTACTTTCTCTTTCACGAGGTCGTTGAGCACGCTGTAGTCGTTTCCTTTGTCGGTGCCGCCTACTATCCATATTACAGGGCGCTTCTGGCATTCCAGGGCATACCAGGCGCTGTCTACGTTGGTAGCCTTGGAGTCGTTGATGTAGAGAACGTCCTTGATGCTCAGGACGGGCTCCAGCCGATGCTCGATGGGCTGGAAGGAGGCCAGGGACTTGCGGATGACTTCTTTCTCAATGCCGGCGGCTTTGGCGGCCAGGGCAGCGGCCATGGAGTTGTAGATGTTGTGCTTGCCGCCCAGGGCCAGTTCCTCCAGGAAGAGGTCGGTCTCTTCCTGGTCCACGCGGAGGACCATCTTGTTTCCCCGGAGGAAGGCGCCCTGCTTCACTTCTTTCTCCTGGGAGAAGGGAAGCATCTTGCAGCGCAGGACAATCTTGTTCAGGTGGCCCACCGTGATGGCATCGTCGGAGTCAAAGATGAAGCAGTCTTCCTCCGTAAGGTTCTTTGTAATCTTGAACTTGGCGGCCACGTAGTTCTCCATCTTGTGGTCGTAGCGGTCCAGGTGGTCCGGCGTGATGTTGGTGATGATGGCAATGTCCGGGCGGAAGTCATAGATGTCGTCCAGCTGGAAACTGCTGATTTCCAGTACGTAGTAGTCGAAATGCTCGGTGGCTACCTGGTAAGCGTAGCTCTTGCCGATGTTGCCGCCGAGGCCCACGTTGAGACCTGCCTGCACAAGGACGTGGTAGATAAGGGACGTCGTGGTGGTCTTGCCGTTGGACCCGGTGATGCAGATTTTCTTCGCGCTGTCATAGCGGCTGGCGAATTCAATCTCGGACACTACGCGGATGCCCTTTTCGCGGATTTTCTGCACCATGGGGACGGTGCCGGGGATGCCGGGACTCTTCACCACCTCGTCGGCATTCAGGATAAGTTCCTCCGTATGCTGCCCTTCCTCGAAGGGGATGTCCCACTTTCTCAGGGTATCGGCATACTCCTCCTTGATCTGTCCCTTGTCGCTGAGGAACACATCGAATCCTTTGACTTTGGCCAGAACTGCGGCTCCTACGCCGCTTTCGGCACCACCTAATACAACAACTCTTGCCATGGTTTATCGAATCTTCAAAAGTGCTAACGT
>DGHE01000099.1:13353-15229 GCA_002392525.1 Bacteroidales bacterium UBA3856
AGGGCGGGAACGGGTTTGGGGAAGAGCACCGGTCCTTCCGGCGCCTTCTTGTCCTGGAAATGATGGTGAAGGGGCGTCATGCTCCAGACGCGGTGTCCTACGCCCGTCCGTTTCTTGGTGAACTTAAACCAGAAACGCTGTACGAGCACCGACACGCTCTCGGTGAAGAACACGCCGCACAGGAGCGGAATCAGGAGTTCCTTTCGCATGAGCACGGCGCTCACGCCGATGATGCCGCCAATGGTGAGGCTTCCCGTATCTCCCATGAATACCTGGGCGGGGAAGGAGTTGAACCAGAGGAAGCCGATGAGAGCTCCCACGAAGGCGCTCATGAAGATGGCAATCTCTCCGGATCCGGGAATGTACATGATGTTGAGGAACTTGGAGTCAATGAGGTTGCCTCCCAGCCAGGCCATGATACCCAGTACAACGCCCACGATGGCCGATGTCCCTGCCGCCAGGCCGTCCAGGCCGTCGGTGAGGTTGGTGCCATTGGAGCAGGCGGTAATCACGAGCACGATCATGAGCACGTAGATGGCCCATTTGGCATACCAGCCCCAGACGCCTTTGACCGGCGACAGCACGCGGTAGTCAAATTCGTGGCTCTTGACAAAGGGGATGGTGGTTTTGGTACTCTTGACCACGTCTTCCTGTACATAGCGGCCGCTGGTGACGGTGGTTTCCGTCTCCAGGGTGCGCTCGATGCTCTCTTTTACTTCCACCTTTTCCCGCACCACAATGTCGGGGCTCATCCATACGGTGATGCCCACGATGAAGCCCAGGATAATCTGGCCCAGGAGCTTTCCTTTCTCGCTCATGCCCTCCTTGTTGTGGCGGAATACCTTGATGTAGTCGTCGGTAAAGCCAAGGGCACCGCACCAGAGGGTGCTCACCAGGAGAAGGATTACGTAGATATTGGTGAGATCGCAGAACAGGAGCACGCCGGTGAGGATGGCCAGGATGATAATGATGCCGCCCATGGTGGGGGTGCCCTTCTTCTGGATCTGGTCGGCCAGGCCCAGGTCCCGGACGGTTTCGCCAATCTGCTTCCGCTGCAGGAAAGCGATGATGCGCTTACCGGCAATCATGGCGATGAGCACAGCCGTTACCGCTGCCATCATGGCGCGGAAGCTCAGGTAGTGCATCAATCCTATGCCGGGGAAATCGGCTCCGATGGACTCCAGATATTGAAAGAGATGATAAATCATTTCAGAATGAGTTTGAAGGTTTCTTCTACTATTTCCTTTTCGTCAAAATGCATTTTTTCGTGGCCGATAATCTGGTAGGTTTCGTGTCCCTTGCCGGCCAGGAGGATGGTAGCGCTCTCGGGAGCCGTGAGGATGGCTGTCCGGATGGCTTCGCGGCGGTTGGTGATGACCAGTGATTTGGCCATGCCCTCGGGAGAGAGGCCTGCCTTGATATCCTCGATGATGGCTTCAGGGTCTTCCGTGCGGGGGTTGTCGGAGGTGATGACCAGGCGGTCGGCCAGTCTTTCGGCAATCTGGGCCATCTCCGGGCGTTTGGTCTTGTCGCGGTCTCCGCCGCAGCCGAACAGGCAGATGAGCTGGCGGTCCGGGGCCACGTCGCGCAGGGTCTTGAGGACGTTCTCCAGGGCGTCCGGCGTGTGGGCGTAGTCGATCACGACGCTCAGGTCCTTCGGCCCGCGGAGGGTCTCCAGACGGCCCGGGGCGGGCTCGAGGCGGGACAGGGCCACGAGGACCTCGTCGGCGGGGACGCCCAGCACGACGGCGGTCGTGTAGATGGCCAGCAGGTTGTAGGCGTTGTGCGCCCCGATGAGGCGCGACCAGACCTCGCGTCCGTCGATGCGGAGCAGCATCCCCTCGGGGCTCTGCTCCAGGATGCGGGCGGTGTGGTC
>DGHE01000124.1:0-314 GCA_002392525.1 Bacteroidales bacterium UBA3856
CCGTCGGTGTAGAAGAACGAGCCCGCTACGTAGGCCACGCCGGATGCCAGTGCACGGTCATACAGCGCCACGGTATCAATGCTCTCCGGCAGGGTTAGCCACAGGAAAAGGCCCCCTTCCGGGTAGGTCCAGTTCACTCCGGCCGGCATGTATTTCTCCAGCATGGACACCATCAAGTCTCTCCGGTGCCTGTATAATGCTATGGTTTTCTGTAAGTTGCGGTCAAGTTCACCGGAGGCCAGGAACTCCGCGGCCAAGTACTGGTCAAAAACCGGCGGACACAGGTCCAGGCACTGCTTGCAAACGTAAATCTG
>DGHE01000124.1:403-532 GCA_002392525.1 Bacteroidales bacterium UBA3856
GCCGGAAGCCCGGTGCAAAGATCTTGGAGAAGCTCCCCAGCTGCAGCGTGCGCTCCGGGGCCAGTTCGCGGATGGAAACCACCGGTTCTCCGGAATAACGCAGCTCCCGGTACGGACTGTCCTCCACGA
>DGHE01000124.1:583-3164 GCA_002392525.1 Bacteroidales bacterium UBA3856
CTGTCCTCCACGATGAGGCAGTCCAGTTCCCGGGCAAGCCGCACCAGCTCTTTCCGTTCCTCCAGGGTCATGGTTTTGCCGGAGGGGTTGTTGAAGTCGGGGATGACGTAGATGAATTTGACTTCAGATTCTTCGCTTCGCTCAGAATGACAACCCATTACCCTGGCTCTGTAGGCCCTGAAACTCTGCAATGCCCCCAGATACACCGGGTTATCGGCCAGGACCACGTCTCCGGGGTCCACGAAGACGCGGGTGCACACGTCGATGCCCTGCTGGGAAGAAGTGGTGATCTGTACCTGCGACACGGGCACGCCGTAGCGGGCGGCAATGGCTTCGCGCAGCTCGGGCACGCCCTGCGTTGCACCGTACTGCAGCGCCTTGGTCCCGTATTTTTCCAGCACGGCGGCGGCCAGGCCGGGAATTTCGGTCACCGGGAAAGTGTCGGCGGCGGGGTATCCTCCGGCGAAGGAGCAGATGGCACTGAGGTCCACCTTCCGGAAAATCTCCCTTACCGGGGAGCGTAGGAATGAAGGCACATCGGCCGAGAAAAATCTGCTGTAATCCATGTTATGCACGGGTGATATGGGCTCCCAGCGCATTGAGGCGGCCTTCGATGTCCTCGTAGCCGCGGTCAATCTGCTGGATGTTGTCAATGGTGGATGTGCCGCTGGCGCTCATGGCGGCCAGCAGCATGGCAATGCCGGCGCGGATGTCGGGGGACACCAGGCGGGCAGGTCTGAGGTTGATGCGATGGTCGTGGCCGATGACCACCGCGCGGTGCGGGTCGCACAGGATAATCTGGGCGCCCATGTCGATGAGCCGGTCCACAAAGAACAGGCGGCTCTCGAACATCTTCTGGTGGATAAGCACGCTGCCCTTGCACTGGGTGGCCACCACCAGCATCACGGACAGAAGGTCGGGCGTGAGGCCGGGCCAGGGAGCATCGGCCAGGGTCATGATGGAGCCGTCCAGGAAGGACTCGATCTCGTAGCTGTCCTGCTCGGGGATGAAGATGTCGTCTCCCCGCTGCTCCAGCTTGATACCCAGGCGGCGAAAGGCATCGGGAATGATGCCCAGGTCGTACCAGGATACGTCCTTGATGGTGATGGAACTGCGGCAGATGGCGGCCATGCCGATGAACGAGCCCACCTCAATCATGTCCGGAAGAATCTTGTGCTGCGTGCCGTGCAGGGCCTCTACACCGTGGATGCGGAGGAGGTTGCTGCCCACTCCGTCGATGAAGGCGCCCATGCGGCCCAGCATCTTGCACAGCTGCTGGATGTAGGGCTCACAGGCTGCGTTGTAGATGGTGGTGGTTCCCTTGGCCAGCACCGCCGCCATGAGGATGTTGGCCGTGCCGGTGACGGATGCTTCGTCCAGGAGCATGTATCGGCCCGTAAGGCGGTCCTTGGAGGTGAGGCGGAAAGCATGCCGGGAGGCGTCGTACTGCATGTCGGCCCCCAGCTTCATCATGCCGTCCAGGTGGGTGTCCACCCTGCGCCGGCCAATCTTGTCGCCGCCGGGCTTGGCGAACCACGCATGCCCGAAGCGGGTAAGGAGCGGGCCCACGATCATCACCGAGCCGCGGAGCTCGGCGCATTTGTCAATGAATTCCTGCGTCTCGATGTAGGAGGTATCTACGGCATCGGCCTGGAAGGTGTAAGTTCCCTTTGCGTGGCGCGTCACTTTTACGCCCATGTTTTGCAACAGCGCAATGAGGTTCTTGACATCCAGGATTTCCGGGACGTTACTGATGGTGACGGGTTCGCTGGTGAGAAGAACCGCGCTTATGACCTCCAGGGCTTCGTTTTTTGCGCCCTGCGGGGTTATGGTACCGGAGAGCTTATGCCCTCCTTCGATGATATATTTAGACATGCTCTACTTCTGGATGAAGGGTTATTCCGAACTTTTCCCGGACGGCATCGATTACCTGCTTTTCCAGGCCGATGATCTCCTGCGGCGAGGCCTTCCCCGTCGCATTGACAATCACCAGCGGCTGCCGCGGGTACACCTGCGCACCGCCCAGGCGGGCGCCTTTGAAGCCGCACTGCTCAATGAGCCACGCGGCCGGGATTTTGATGCCGCCTTCCACTTCATAGTGCGGGGGATTGCCTTCGATGCTGCGGAAGACTTCCTCCGGAACAACAGGGTTGCAGAAAAAGCTTCCGGCGCTTCCCGTCACTGCCGGGTCCGGGAGTTTTTCTCTTCTTATGCGGATGATAGTGTCCCGGATGAGCTGTGGGGTAAGAGATTCTTCGCTTTGCTCAGAATGACAATTATTGTCATCCTGAGGCCGAAGGCCGAAGGATCTATTCTCCAGCGCTTTTCTCACGCCCCCATAATCCAGCACGGGCCTGGGCTCCCTGGAGAGGCGGTAAGTGACGGCGGTAATGATGTATCGGCCTTTCCATTCGGTCTTGAACTTGGAGGTCCGGTAGCCATAGCCGCAGGTGGCGGGGTCGATGTGCACGAATCGGCCTTCTACCCGGTCGTAGGCCCGGATATCGGCGAGGATGTCCTTGACCTCCACGCCGTAGGCGCCGATGTTCTGCACGGCCGATGCACCGCATTCCCCCGGGAT
>DGHE01000124.1:3307-3643 GCA_002392525.1 Bacteroidales bacterium UBA3856
TCCAGGATTCTTCGCTTCGCTCGCAGTGGCGGAGGGCGATGTGCAGCACCGTTCCGGGAAAATCCTTCGTGAAAAGAAGGTTGCTTCCGCCACCAAGGACCATGACGGGCCGGGGCAGAGAGTCCCAGTCCAGCGTGAGCAGTTCCTGTTCAGACTCCACCTCTAAATAAAGTGCGCAGGACACTTTCATACCGAATGTGTTCCGCGCACTCAAATCATATGATAAGTGACGGATCACATTTGCTTTATGTTCAGGGCTATCTGAAGTTCATCCAGCTGTTCCTGGTCTATCTGGGACGGGGAATCGATCATGACGTCGCGGCCCTGGTTGTTCTT
>DGHE01000209.1 GCA_002392525.1 Bacteroidales bacterium UBA3856
CGAATGCCCAGTATTTCCCGTTCCAGAGTGCCTGGTCCTGGAAGTCCCATATGAAGCCGCCCTGGTATGTGGGATTTGCGCGGACAAGGTCCCAGTAGTCCTTGAAATTGCCGCCGGAGTTACCCATCGCATGGGCGTATTCACACTGGATTACGGGCTTGGAACCATCGTTTCGGATGTATTTCATTATGGCGTCGGGGCTCCAGTACATGGGGCAGCAGATGTCAGTGATGGGCACCTTGGAGCCAATCTGGAAGGGATTTTCATACTGCACGGGGCGGGTGGGATCCTCTGCCTTTATCCAGTTGTAGCTGTCAACGAAATTGGGGCCTGTGCCGGCTTCGTTGCCAAGGCTCCAGATGATGATGGAGGGGTGGTTGCGGTCACGCTGGACCATCCTCTGGTCACGGATGAGGTGCGCGGCGGCATAGCGGCGGTCCTTTGCAAGGCTGTTCTCGTAGAAGCCCATGCCGTGGGATTCGATGTTGCCCTCGTCAATGACGTAGAGGCCGTAGCGGTCACAGAGTGAGAGCCAGACGGGGTCGTCCGGGTAGTGGCAGGAGCGCACGGCGTTGATGTTGAGGCTCTTCATGACGCGGATGTCGCGGAGCATGTCGGCCTCTGTTACGACATAGCCTTTGTCGGGTGTCATTTCGTGACGGTTCACGCCTTTTATGAGGACGGGTTTGCCGTTCACCAGAAGCTGGCTGTCCTTGATTTCGACGGTGCGGAAGCCCACTTCTATGGCTGTATTCTCCGAGACTTTACCCTTTGAAAGCGCCTCAACTTCAAGAGTGTAGAGGTTTGGTTCCTCTGCGCTCCAGAGCTTCGGGGATGCGAGGGTGGCAGTCCAGGCGGCCTTGCCCTTTTTGACGGGAGCTTCGGCGGAGAGGAGGGCATCGGCACCGTCCCTGAGGGTGAATCTGACGGAGTTTATGCCGCCGGAGACTGTGGCGGCGGCTTCAAGGCGGCCGGTCATGTCGGCAGTGACGTTAAGGTCTTCTAGGCGGGCCTTTTCGCGGGTGTAGACGTAGACGTCCCTTGCAAGGCCGCTCAGGCGCCAGAAGTCCTGGTCTTCGAGGTAGGTGCCGTCGCACCAGCGCATGATTTCAAGGGCGATGACGTTCCTGCCGGGCCTCACGGCCTTGGAGATGTCGAAGCGGGCTTCCAGCTTGCTGTCCTCTGAATAGCCCACGGCCTTCCCGTTCACCCAAACGCGGACGTTGGAGGTGGCGCTGCCGATGCAGAGGTACACGGGCTTTCCGTTCCAGCCGGCGGGGATGTCGAATGCGCGGCGGTACTGGCCAACGTAGTTGCCCTCTTCAGGGACGACGGGCGGATTGTTCGTGTAGAGGCCCTTCCAGGCATAGCCGATGTTAACGTAGACCGGAACGCCGTAGCCGTTGAGTTCCCAGAGGCCGGGGACGGGCATGTCCTTCCAGGAGGCGTCGTTGTAGGTGATTGCTTCGAATCCCTTGAGGCGGGCGGCTACGCTTTCAGAGAAGTGGAATTTCCATATTCCATTGAGGCTCAGGGTCTGCTGCTGGTCTGTGCGGAAGGTTGCCCTCATGGGAAGGCGGTTTTCCTGAAAGACTTCGGGGTCCTGCCAGGAGCCGGGTTTCTTGGCGCCGAATGCGGTAACTGTGAGCAGAAGGCTGGTGAGCAACAATAGTTTTTTCATATCAATCATGTTCAAATTTGTTCAAATATAGGAAATTCCCGGGGATTTCTGAAGGTTTTTTCATAACTTTGGACTGTACTTATAAAAAACCATGAAAACTCATTCCATACTTCTCGCTGCCGCCATCTGCGCCGCAGCATGCCAGGCACCTGTGCCTCAGGATTTTCACGTGATTCCCATGCCGGAGTCCGTAACCGTTTCCGAAGGCTCTTTCAAGGCCGCAGGCGCCGCCGTCAAGATAGATGAAAACATCCCGGACGATGCGCTGAAGGCCATCGTAAGGTTTACATCGGCCCTGGAGAAGGCTTCCGGGAAAAAGATGCACGAGGGCGAGGGCGGCTTCTCCTTCGTGCTGAACAGGGACCTGGGGGCAGAGGAGTATGCGGTGAACATTTCCGGGGACGGTGCGGTTGTGGAGGCATCGGCACTGAACGGGTTCGTGTATGCGACGGAAACGCTGAAGCAGATGCTGCCGGCGGGCATTTACTCCGGGAAGAAGGCTTCGGGGCCGTGGGTGCTGCCGTATGTCAGCATCTTCGACAGCCCGCGCTTTGACTACCGTGGCATGCACATGGACCCCTGCCGCCATTTCTGGACGGTGGAGGAGACAAAGAAGTATATCGACGTGATGGCCGCCTACAAGCTTAACAGGCTGCACTGGCATCTCACGGAGGACCAGGGCTGGAGGATGGAAATCAAGTCCTGGCCGCGCCTGACTGAGGTAGGAGCATGGAGAAGCGGGACGATGATCGGCAAGGAGTGGGGGTCTTCGGACGGTATACGCTACGGCGGCTTCTATACGCAGGAGGAACTTCGCGAGGTGGTAGCCTACGCTGCCGAAAGGGGCATCACAGTGATACCGGAGATAGACCTTCCGGGACATATGCTGGCGGCTCTGGCGGCTTATCCTGAGCTTGGCTGCACGGGCGGTCCGTACGAGGTCTGGACCCGCTGGGGCGTTGCCAAGGACATCCTCTGCGCCGGAAATGACAAAGTCTTCGATTTCCTTGCCGATGTGTTTGCAGAGGTTGTTGACATCTTCCCTTCCGAGTATATACATATCGGCGGGGATGAGTGCTTCGGCGGGGATGCCGAGCCTTTGCGCCCTGACCCGTGGGACGTATGCCCCAAGTGTGCGACCAGGATGCGCTCCCTTGGAATCAAGAGGGGGCCTCAGGCGAAGCACTACCTGCAGAACTACGTGACCGCACGTGTGCAGAAGATGCTCGAAGGCTACGGCAGGAAGATTATCGGCTGGGATGAAATCCTGCAGGGAGAGCTCGCTCCTGGTGCAACCGTAATGTCCTGGAGAG
>DGHE01000194.1 GCA_002392525.1 Bacteroidales bacterium UBA3856
CGCTTTTTGGCACCGGAGTTGGTTTTAAGCTTTGCCATTGTGTTAAACAATTATTAATTATACATAATAAGGATTACACCTTACTTTTTCTTCACCGGAGCGATCATCATGCTCATGCGCTTGCCTTCCAGAACCGGCATGTTCTCTGCGCGGCCAAATTCTTCCAGCTCCACGGCAAAACGGAGAAGCTGCTTCTCTCCCTGCTGGGCGAACTGGATGGAGCGTCCGCGGAAGAAGATGGAGGCTTTCACCTTGGAACCTTCCTGGAGGAACTCCTGGGCATGCTTGAGCTTGAACTGGAAATCATGTTCGTCGGTGTTGGGCCCGAAGCGGATTTCCTTGATGACAATCTTCGCAGCGTTGGCTTTCATCTCCTTGGCGCGCTTGCGCTGCTGATAGAGATACTTCTGGTAATCCAGAATCTTGCACACAGGCGGTTCTGCCTTGGCGCTGATTTCCACCAGATCCAGCTCAAGTTCCTCGGCCAGGGCCAGGGCCTTGCTGAAGGGATAGACTCCCTGCTCGGGGATGTTGTCCCCTACCAGGCGCACCTCGGAGGCGGTAATTTCACGGTTAATCCGAAGGGCGTTCTCGTCCTTCTGACTGGCCTGAGCCTGCACGGGCTTCTTTTTGAGGCCCGAAGGTCTCGGTTTAAAAGGCGTTGCGATAGTTTTGCTCCTTTAAAATGTTAAACTTACTGGGCCAGTTCTTCTGCCACAGCGGCGCGGACATAATCCACAAACTGAGGCACGCTCATGGAACCCTGGTCCACGGCTCCACGGCGTACAGACACGGTTTCATCGGCCTGTTCTTTCTCGCCGACAATCACCAGAAGCGGAACGCGCATAAGGGATGTCTCACGGATTCTCTTACCCAGCGTCTCGTTTCTGTCGTCTACAGAAGCGCGAATTTCGGAATTATTTAGCAGATTTACAACTTTTTTCGCATAATCTGCATATTTTTCGCTCACAGGCAGCACTTTAACCTGGTCGGGGTGCAGCCAGAGCGGCAGGTGACCGGCGGTGTGCTCGAGGAGCACGGCGACGAATCTTTCCAGCGAGCCGAAGGGTGCGCGGTGAATCATGACCGGGCGCTTGCGGCTGCCGTCGCTGTCCACATATTCCAGTTCAAAGCGCTCCGGAAGGTTGTAGTCTACCTGGATGGTACCCAGCTGCCAGCTGCGGCCGATGGCATCCTTCACCATGAAGTCCAGCTTGGGGCCGTAGAAGGCAGCCTCGCCGGTTTCCACTACATAGGGAAGACCCTTCTTCTTGGCGGCATCGATGATGCCCTGCTCGGCCTTTTTCCAGTTTTCCTCGGAGCCGATGTACTTGGAAGGGTTCTTGGGGTCCCGCAGGGATACCTGGGCGGTGAACTTATCGAACTTGAGGGTCTTGAAGACGTAAAGGATGAGGTCGATCACCTTCTCGAATTCCTCCTGGAGCTGGTCCTGGCGGCAGAACAGGTGGGCGTCGTCCTGGGTGAAGCAGCGCACACGGGTGAGGCCGTGGAGCTCACCGCTCTGCTCGTAGCGGTATACGGTGCCGAACTCTGCGAAGCGCAGGGGGAGGTCACGGTAGGAGCGGGGGGCGCTGCGGAAAATCTCGCAGTGGTGCGGGCAGTTCATGGGTTTGAGGAGGTACTCCTCGCCTTCCTGCGGGGTGTGGATGGGCTGGAAGGAGTCCTTTCCATATTTGGCATAGTGACCGGAAGTCACGTAAAGGTCTTTTGCGCCGATGTGGGGAGTAACCACGGGAAGGTAGCCGTACTCGGCCTGCTTCTTGGCAAGGAATGCCTGCAGGGTGTTGCGCAGGGCGGCACCGCGGGGCAGCCACAGGGGCAGACCGGCACCCACGCGCTGGGAGAAGGTGAAGAGTTCCATCTCCTTGCCAATCTTGCGGTGGTCTCTTTTCTTGGCCTCTTCGAGTACCACCAGGTACTCATCGAGCATGCTCTTCTTGGGGAAGGTGATACCGTAGATACGGGTGAGTTGGTTGCGGGTTTCGTCTCCTCTCCAGTAGGCACCGGCCAGGGAGAGCACCTTCACGGCCTTGATGACCTCGGTGTTTTTCAGGTGCGGTCCGCGGCAAAGGTCCGTGAACTGGCCGTTGGTGTAATAGGTGATGGTACCGTCTTCGAGCTCGGAGATGAGCTCCTGCTTGTACTGGTCTCCTTTTTCGGTGAAGTATTTGAGGGCATCGGCCTTGGAAACCTCAATGCGCTTGAAATCCTGCTTCTGACGGGCGAATTCCAGCATTTTATCTTCGATGGCCTTGAAATCGGCATCCGTGAGGGTGCGGCCATTCATGTCAACATCATAATAGAAGCCGTTCTCGATAGCCGGGCCGATACCGAACTTCACACCGGGGAACAGGGCTTCAAGGGCCTCTGCCATGAGGTGGGAAGAGCTGTGCCAGAACACTTTCTTGGCTTCATCGTCCTCCCACTTGAGGAGGCGGATTTCCACGTCCTCGTTGATGGGACGGGTAAGGTCGATGGTGGTTCCTTTGGAAGTCTCGGGTTCGGTGGGGCGCTTGATATTAACTGCCAGGATTTGCTCAGCTAAACGAGGGCTGATGCTCATCGCAATGTCATAACCGCTTACGCCAGCCTCATACTGCCGTACGCTTCCGTCGGGGAACTTAATGTTAATCATAATCTTTTCTTGAGTTTATTACTTACAATGTCTTTCACTCGCTATTTTGTGAATAGCCCACAAAGATACGAATATTTATTGGAATTAGATTCTTCGCAGCGCTCAGAATGACAAAAAAAGGATGACAACACTGTCATCCTGAGGAGCGTAGCGACGAAGGAACTACAGCCGCTCTTTAATCTGGTAGTTGTTGCGCCCTTCGGCGCTGCGGGAAATGAGCTCTCCCACAAAGCCCGAAAGGAAGAACATGGCGCCCAGGACTACAGCCAGAAGGGCCAGGTAGAACAGGGGCTGGTCTGTCACGGCCCGGTAGGGAAGGCCGTGGGCCTGGTGATAGAGTTTGGCGGCGATGACCCAGATGGTCATGACAAAGCCGATGAGGAACATCAGGATGCCGCTGGCACCGAAAAAATGCATGGGTTTTCCCCCGAAACGGGAGAGGAACCACAGGCTCATGAGGTCCAGGAAGCCGTTGACAAAGCGGTTCATGCCAAACTTGGACACGCCGAACTTGCGTTTCTGGTGATGCACGGGCTTCTCTCCAATTTTGGAGAAGCCAGCGTTCTTGGCAAGATACGGAATGTAACGATGCATTTCTCCGTATACCTCTATATTCTTGACCACCTCCCTGCGGTATGCCTTGATGCCGCAGTTCATGTCATGCAGATGGATGCCGGTAACCTTGCGGGCCGCCCAGTTATAGAGTTTGGACGGAAGGTTCTTGGTGAGGGCGTTGTCCTTGCGATGCTGCTTCCAGCCGCTCACGAGGTCGTAGCCTTCTTCCCGGATCATGCGTACCATCTCGGGGATTTCCTCCGGGGAGTCCTGCAGGTCCGCGTCCATGGTGACCACAATGTCGCCCTGGGCTGCGGCGAAGCCCTCATACAGGGCGGCCGATTTGCCGTAGTTGCGGCGGAAGCGGATGGCGTGTACGTTTTCATCGGCCATCTTGGAAATGACGTCCCATGACCCATCGGTGGAGCCATCGTCCACGAAGATGAGTTCATAAGTAAAGTCCTTGAGGGAACGGTCTATCCAGGCTTTGAGCTCCGGCAGGCTTTCGGCCTCGTTGAAAAGGGGGATAATGATGGAAAGGTCCATAGTTTATTGGTCGTCGGGGGTGTCGCTTTCCTTCGGAGGGAAAGGACCGCCAAAAAGTTTCTGGAGAAAGATATAACGGGACATGATGGAAGCAAGCACCGTTCCGTACAGGAAACAGTAGATCCACTGGGAGAAGAATGTGATGATGGGCAAATTGTCCATCATACTCTCCAACTCGCTGCGGCCCGACGTCCCCATGGGTATGGCCTGCACCATCTGGTCTATGAGCTCGTTCATCTGGGCCTCAGGCATTTTCATTATGAAAAGGGCCTGGGCCGATGCCAGAAGAAGGCCGCTGAGAAGGGCCGCCCTTCTCCCCAACTTGTAAGTGTCTACAATCTTGACGTCCTCGTAACGGCGGCGAAGGGAGAGCATCAGGTCCTTCATAAGGAGGATGCACCCGAAGAACTCCACCACCCAGAGCAGGATGGAGGCCGCCGTAATGAGGAACGTGTTGCCGGAGCCGGCAGCGAGTTCCCTGAGCACGAGGCACCCAACAGACACCCCGCCCAGGAACGCACCAGCCTTGGCGGCTTCGTTCCAGAGTGTGCTATTATCCAGACGTCGCTTCATAGACTACAAAGGTAAGAAAAAGATTTGTTCATTCCCATAGTGGAGGCTCGGATGTAAAGCACACCATACGAGCACATGGAGATGCGCAAAAAGGGCCGAAATTGCGCATCCAGAAATGCTACAGCACGTGGAGATGCGCAAAAAGGAGCAATATTGCGCATCCAGCGGTGCTGGGACAAGGACAGGAGGCGGGATTAAAGCACGATGAATGGGGCCAGAAGGCCGAAAGTGTGCAAAAAAAAAGGTCCGGGAGTAACAAGACTCTCGGACCTTCAAAAAACCGCAGCTACCTACTCTCCCACCTGGTGGGGCAGTACCATCGGCGATGGTGAGCTTAACTTCTCTGTTCGGAATGGGAAGAGGTGGTTCCTCACCGCTATAACCGCGGCATATATTACTTGAGAGAATATTTCGAAGTAGCACAACTCAATAGATACTCAATTTCGATTGGCTTATCTTTCTTTAAGAGAAAGTCTTTCGGGCAATT
>DGHE01000157.1 GCA_002392525.1 Bacteroidales bacterium UBA3856
ACACATATTTTTCCCGGTGATCCGTGGTATCGTCGACTTCTACTCTGGGCCCCACCTCACGCACCTGGAGGGGATACGTCTACTGATGTACGTACATTTTAGCCGTGGCGCTTATTTCGCCGATAATCAGTATGTTAGATTAACTGACGGGTGTGAAAAGCATACCCGTCAGTTAATCTAATTGTTTGGTATTTAACTAATTAAGCGCCACGAGCACCTATTCTGTCTGCGCCGTGCACTTGAAAAACCGCAAGAATGGTTATCTTTGCAGCATGGAAACTCGTAAACACCTCGCAGCGGAAAAGAAGCGCTGCAAAACACACAATTGCGCACAGGCTGTTGTGTGCACATACTGTGACCTTGTGGGACTGCCGGAAGAGACCGCCCTGGATTTAGCCAGTTCCTTCGGTACAGGCATGGGCAACATGCAGGGTACTTGCGGTTCGCTGGTTGGCGCGGGCATGATCATCGGCCTTAAGACCAAGGATCGTGTGGCATCCCGTGCCCGCATGAAGGAGATTATGGAAAAATTCCAGGAGCGGAATGGCTCCACGCAGTGCCGTCAGCTCAAAGGGGTTGACACCGGAACGCCCCTCCGCGCCTGCCCCGACTGCGTGGCCGATGCCTCCGAGTTCCTGGAGGCGTACTTATAATTTGCTAACTTTGTGAAGAAAGAAACAAACTATTCAAAATGAAACGTGTCTTCATCACCCTTGTCCTTGCCGCAATGCCGGCCTTCTCCCTGTGCGCACAGGATTTAATTACAAAAACAGACGGGACGGATATCAAAGCCATCGTCGAAGAGGTCGGTTCCAAAGAAGTTAAGTATAAAGAGTATTCCAATCCGGAAGGCCCTGTTTATTCCCTGCCCAAGTCTGATGTGCTGATGATTATTTACGAAAACGGTAAGAAGGAAATCATGGGCCAGATGCAAAACACTATCCCCGACGGTGTTATGACTCTGGACAGGCGCTCTGGCAAGCTGGCCATTAACGGCATGGCTATCGATAAGAAGTCTACGCATCTCTATCTCTCGCCGGAGGCTGAATCTCAGTATAAAACGGGTGATACCATCTCTTCCATTGGCGATGCAATGATCAGTTCCGGTATCGGATTCGCCGGCGGATACCTTATTGGAACACTCATCGGCAAGGGGGACATCAAACGCGGTTTGCCTGTTTATGGAGTATGTGCCGGCATTGCTATTCTTGGTATTCCCTTGCATTTCATGGGTGTCAGCAAGATCAAAAAAGCCATCAACGATTATAATACAAGCCATGGGTTTGCACAAACCAGTCCGGAATTAAGTTTTGGCGTGCAAAACTATGGCATTGGCTTGGCTCTTAAGTTTTAGATAGGCCGGGCTGTCGGCTAAATGGTTCGCAATCAATAGAATAGCACAACTGACGGGTGTGATTTTGACACCCGTCAGTTGTGCTAACGCATTGATAGTTAACAACATAAGCGCCACGGCCACCCCTAATAGAACGTTACGACCTCGTCCAGAGGCCGATGGACGGGGATGCGGGGCTCTTCGGCGCGGTAGCCGAGGGCGATGACGGCGAGGATAGTCTCGGAGGCGGGGATGGAGAAGAGGGTGCGGAGGTCATCGGCCTGCCTCATTCCCATGATAAGGGTGTCGAAGCCCATGGTGCGGGCTTTGAGGATGAGGTAGGCGTTGCTGAGCCCGTTGTCGTAAGCACCCCAGAGGTCTCCGGTGGCGTCAACGGGAGTGCCGCGGAAGAAGCCGGATTTGCCGGTCTCGAAGGTGGAGACAATGAGGACGGGTGCATTGATGACGCGCTCCTTGTTGCCGCCGATGAGTTCCAGAACCGCGTTGCGTTTTTCTTCACCCATAGCCACATAGTACTTGCTGGGCTGCTGATTGGCCCAGGAAGGCGCATTCTGGGTAGCGAGAAGCAGTTCGCGAACCTGGTCCTCGGAAATGGTTTTACCGGGCTCATAGGCACGGATGCTGCGACGGGTGGTAAAAACCTCGTCAAGGGTGGGTGAGGTAACGTTGCTGCCGGTGCAGCCGACCATCAACAGAGTTGCCATGAGGCAACCAAAAGATAACATTCGTTTCATTGTCGTTATTAATTTAGTTTATCCGCGAAGATACAAGATTATATTGTTTACTGGAAACTGTATTTGAGGCCCAGTTGCACACGAAACGCCTCATCGGCGTTGTAAAGCGTCTCGTAGCTGCGGGTGACGCCGGGGTAGAAGGTGTACTCCGGCCGTCCGGAGGCATCGGCCCCGGCAAACGTGAGAATCCGGGAACCATTGCTGGCGCTGTTGACCATGGGCATGCCCCATTCCTTGTTTAAGAGGTTGAGCGCATTGAGGACGGTGAGCGAGAGCTGCACATGGTGGCGCCCGAACGTGAAGTCCTGCGCGAGCTTTACGTCCAGCTTATGCACGAAGGGGGAGCGGGCGGCGTAGGCCGTGGCAAACTGCCCTTTGTGCGAGCGTAGGTACGGATCCTGGTCCACAAACGCCCAGAATGCTGCACGCTGGGCCTCTGCGGAGCGGGTACCATCGGCCCGGAAGAGAATCTCGCTGTCATCCCTGGGAATGTACATGAGGTCGTTGGAGACGCCGTCCCCATTGACGTCGTTGGTGTAAATGTAACTGTAACCGGCAGGTGAGAAAGCGGTATATAATGCGCTAATTCTCAGGCCGATGCTAGTAAGGTAGCTGGCCTGTGCCGTCACTTTGTGCGGGACTACGAACTGGGTACTCTGCAGCTGCGGGAGCCCGGGGCCCTGGATTTGGGGCATGTTGGTGAAGGCGGAGTAGAGGTCGTTGCCGGGGAAGCCGGTCATTTCGCGCATGTCGGTATAGGCGTAGGAGGCCGATAGCGAAAGGCCCTTTACGGGCTCCATGCGGATGGCGGCCATGAGGTTGATGCCGTAGCCTTTCTGGGTATTGGTGAGGTAGGCGACACTCTTGCCGGGGTTGATCTGGGCTTTGTCGGCGGGGTATCTGAGACGGCCGTCGGGGAAGGTTTCCCAGGTGTCTTTGCCGGAGAAATCCAGGTTGGGATTGTCCACAAAGGCTCCGTTTACGGTTTTATTGAAAATGGCCTCGGCCTGGAGGGTAAAGGGGAAGTGCACGGGGACTTTGTAATCTACGGCCAGCGTGGTTTTCCATACCTGCGGGAGCTTGAAATTCGCATCCAGGCCGATGATCTGGTAGGGCGCCGTGTGCTCTCCCAGCGTGGTGGGAAGCCCGAATTTGGCGATGACTTCTTCCTTGGTCTTGAGAAGTCCTTCGAACTGGTCCAGTCGAGGGTCGTGGCTGGTGGCAATGCCGTTTTGGTAATTGGTTCTGAACTGGACGGAGTTCTTGCGGAGGTTGGCGTAGGAAGGCACGTTCATGAAGTACACCAGCGGGAGGTGGCCCAGGAAGAGGCCGGTGCCGCCGCGGAGGATGAATCGGCCATAATCCCAGCTGAATCCGAGGCGAGGGGAGAGACTCACGTGAGAGGTGGGGGCTGCTCCGGTGTCTATTTTAAGACCGTCGCGGAAGGTGAGGGCATAGGCGGCCTCGTTGCGTTCAAAGTCCCCGGCGTCGAACAGCACACCGTCCAGGCGGATACCGCCAGAGAGTTTGAAGTTTTGGGTGACATGCCAGTTGTCCTGGATGAAAAGGGCGTACTGGAAGTAGGAGATGCGGTCGCTGGGCTGCTCCACACCGTCGTAGCCGTAGGTGAGAGCAAAGGACTCGGGGGCCCTCTTGTTTAGGAAATCGTCCATGGAAGCGTAGCGGTAATACATGCCGCCGTTACGCATATAGCAGTTGGTTACTTCCTGATACTCATGGGAGAAACCGGCGGTAAGCGTGTGGGAGGCCAGGAGGAAGGTAACGTCGTCTTTGAGGTTGATGACAGTGTTGGTGAAGTCCGTGTAGCGGGAAAAGAGTTCGTCTCCCAGGGACATATAGGGTTCCAGGGCGCCTTCCATCATGATGTCTACGTGCGGGAAGCGTTGGTCTGCCGGGAGCGTGCGGTACTCGTGGTTGTGGGTGAAGGTGGCCAGTAGCTGATTGGCGACGGTTGTGCTTAATGAACTGTTCAGGTCCAGTGCGGCTGAGTGCACTTCACAGTTGTAGCCGTACATGTTGCCGGAGAAGGCCATGGACTGCGGCCCCACGCGTTTGGTGCCGGTGAGGCGGTAGCCGGTGTCGGCCGAGTTGTCGTTGGGCGCGTTCCACACCTTGTCGAAGGTGTAGTTGTAGCGGAAGGCAAGCCGATGGTTCTGGCCGATGTTCCAGTCCAGGCGGGCCAGCGCTTTGCGGTTGACGCCGTCACCGGGGAAGTCGGTGGCGCTGCCGGGGTTGTAACTGTAGAAGTCCTGGAGGAAGGCCTTGACTTTTTCCATGTCACTGAGGCGGGTGCGGGAGATGTTGCCGCCGGGCTCTTCGTCGTCCTCACGGGCGCGGTAGAGAATCACCTGCGTGGGGGTTCGCTGCTCTTCGTAATTGAGGAAGAAAAAGAGTTTGTTCTTCACGATGGGGCCGCCCAGGGTGGCACCGTAAATCTGATTGCGGTCCAGATAGGTGTAGGCCGATGCCCTGAAGGCGTTGGTGCCCGACTTGGTAACGGTGTTGATGCCGCCGCCGATGAAGCCGCTCTGGCGCACGTCGTACGGGGAAATGACAACCTGAATCTGGTCGATGGCCTCGATGGAGATGGGATTGCCGCCGCCGGGAAGATTGCTGTTAAGGCCGTAATTGTTGTTGAAGTTGGCGCCGTCCACGGTGAAATTGGTCATGCGCCCGTCGCCGCCGGAGAGACTCATGCCGTTGGCATAAGGGGAAATACGGATGTATTCCTCGATGCTTTTGTTAATGCTGGGAAGGGCTTCGATTTGTGCGGCGGTCACGTTTTGGGAGGAACCGGTCCGGGTGAGTCTGAGCCGCGCTCCGGTTTGGATAACAAGTGCCGCATCCAACTCCTCCGGTTCCAATGCGGCGTCCAGCCGGGTTACTTCGCCCAGTGGCAGGTAAATGTCTGTGGCTGTTTGCGTAATGTACCCCATCTGTGAAAAACACACGGTGTACGGACCGCCGCTCAGTAGGCCGGTGATAAGGTACGATCCGTCTTTTGTGGTGATAGCGTAAGAAGTGGTGCCGGTAGGGATGTGCTGCACCAGCACGACGGTGCCGGGAAGGGCTTCTGTTGAGTTCGTAGGTGACACAGACTGGGCTGCTGAGTAACTTCCAATGCGGACTGTTTCTGAAACCTGTCCGGAAAGGGTGGCCGTAGTCACCTGTGCATTGAGGCTGACGCCAGTCAGGATACCCAGTATTATAAAAAATCGTTTCATCATAACCGTAATATACAGGCTTCCAAGTGGTATTTGAATATGCGGTTAGACGGCGATTTAATTTTGCACTGCAAATATCGGAAAAAATAATCGTTTTCAAAACTATGGCGTCGGCGCTTGGCCGGTGCGGATGGGTTCCTCTTTTTTGTGCGTGACGCCTCCCCCCGGAATTCTGTATACGTGACTCTGACCTGCGACGGATTTGCAGCTCACCTGCGACAATCCTCAAAATCCACGTATATAATG
>DGHE01000177.1:0-561 GCA_002392525.1 Bacteroidales bacterium UBA3856
TGCGCCCCTTTACGCTGAGCTTTTTTACCAGCACCGGGAACTGCGTTCCGTACCAGTTGAAGGAGGTTTCTCCTACCACGCGCTCGAGGTAGGTCTGCATGATGTCACTGAGGTTGTTTCCCTTGAGCCAGCCCTCGGAGGCCATGGAGTCGATGAACCCGAGGTCTGCCAGCTTATACTCCACAGTTCCCCACGGCATCTCCGCCTTGTCGGAGAGAAAACGCATGGGCGTTAATTTCTTGTTCTCATTTTCCATATAAGTGCAAAGGTAGCAAATTCCACGGAATTGTGAAGGGGTGAGAGTAAATTCCTTATTAACAACTACTTAACTTTTTCTCTTTGGGCCGAGCAGCCTAAAGAAAAAAGCCAACGCACTTGATTTACAAGCACTTGCAGCGTTTCGAGCCAAGGCAGAGAAGCACATGATTGGAGACACCAGCCCCATCGTGCACATGTTCACGGATTTCACGCCTATACATAAGCTTGAACACCGGGCCGGTCCGAGAAAAGTTCGTGGCGCTCAAGCAATTGATTATTAATTGATTAGCACAACTGACGGGT
>DGHE01000177.1:626-3431 GCA_002392525.1 Bacteroidales bacterium UBA3856
ACCCGTCAGTTGTGCTAACACACTGATTATAGGTGACTTAAGCGCCACGACAGCATTGTGGTCTCCCGGCCTCCTACCTTCCGCAAATCGTCTTGAACTCGCACCACCCGCACGTTTTCCGGTCCTCGGTGCGGTGGAAGGGAATGGAGGTGTCGGTCATTTCCTGGAGCATGTCCCGAAGGTGTTCGCGCGTGAGGCGGATGAACTCCGGGCTCTCGGGGCAGTCGGGCAGGGGCTCGGTGAAGAGACGGCCGGTGGAGTAGATGGAGTTGACCACCACCTGGCCTTTCAGGGCGGGGTCTGAATGGGCGAACATATCGTAGAGAAACAGCTGCAGGGCAATGCCGGGGCGGTCCTGATTAGAGGGGCCGAAGAGTTTTTCCACCACTTTGGCGGCGTTGGCATCGGTGATGACAATTTCGTCCTCCTCTACCCTGCCGGTCTTGTAATCCACAATACGGACCTCCCCCGGAATGTAAGAATCGATACGGTCCACGAAGCCCTTGAAATGAAAGCCGTCCAGCTCCATGGTACGGCGCTGCTCGATGCCGATGATGCGGAAACCCTCCGAGCCTGCTTTGGTGAGGAGCGCGGCATCGTGCTTCAGCGTACCCAGGACGTAGTCCAGCAGTACCTCTTCCAGCACCAGGTTTCGGCCCGTAACCTCGATGCTGTGCATCTGGTCCAGGACCTCGGCCCGGATCATGCGGCGGAGGCGGGCGGTGTCCTTCATCATGACGGCGAGGTCTTCGCGAGTTACCATCGGCCTGCCGCGGTACAGGTCCTGCATGACGTGGTGGAAGACGTTCCCCAGCATGCCGGCGTCCAGGGACTCGGCCACTTCGTCTTCCTTGCGAAGCCCCTGCACAACCTGGTAGTAGAACATGGCCGGGCACGAGAGGTAGCTTCTGAGCACCGAGGCCGAGAGCTCCTTTTCGCGGATAAGGGCGGCATCTTCCGCCGTTTTGGGGATATCGCCTTCGTCATCTACCGGCAGGAGGGCCGATGAGGCCACCACGCGCTTCACGGGCATGCCGAAGCTGTACTCCAGCTGCTTGATGTAGCGGCTTTCTTCACCGGATTTGAGGCCCTCGGTGCGGGAATCGTAGAGGAGCCAGACTTTTTCCGGGCGCTGGATCATGCGGTAGAAGTAGTAGGCCCACACGGCGTCCTGGAACTCGTAGGTGGGAAGGCCGAAGCCTTTGCGGAGTTCCGGCGGAATGAACGAGGAGCTGACGCTGTGCCGCGGAAACATGCCCTCATTGGCGCTGAATATAATTAGGTTCTTAAAGTCCAGTGCGCGGGTTTCCAGCGGGCCCATGATCTGGAGGCCCTGCAGGGGTTCTCCGCGGAAGGGCACCGAAATGCCTTCCAGAACCCGTTCCATAAGGCGCAGGTGCGTTGCCGGAAGGACTTCCAAGTCTGTCTGGGAGAGAAGATTGAGCTGCGTGTGGCAGCGCTTGGCAAAGTCCAGTTCCAGGAGCATGTCTCCCTTGAGGGACAGGTTGCGGCCCAGGTATGCCACCAGTTCCGAAAAGTACTGCTCGGTGGCGTGGTTCTGCCGGGCCGATGCCGCCGACGGCTCCGTAACGACCGGACGGAAGATGAGCTCCAGAAGCGGTCCACCGGTGAGGTCGGAGGCCGGGATGTAGTATTTGGCATCGGCCTTTACCTTGCGGATGACCTCTGCCTCTTCTTCCGACGCCAGCTTTTTCACGAGGCCCGACGAAAACACTTCCCGCACCTCGCGGTGATAGAAATACCACCCGTCCGGCCGATGACGCATCTTGAGCTGCATTTGGCCGATGGTGGTGATAAGCGTATATACAGCACTACCCGCCATGGGGTAGCCCATGGTGACGTTGACGCTGTCGCGTTCCTCGGGAAGGGAATTGAGAAGGGGCAGGAGGAGGGATTCGTCGGGGAGCACGAAGGCGGTCTCCACGGGGTCTCCGGTGATGCCTTCGAGAAGCTGCGGGGCCAGTTTGGCCTGGCCCACAGAGGAAGGCACGCTGATGACGGTAATCTCGGGTTTACTGAGCCCGCCGATGGGAAAGGCCTGCGGAAACTCTTCCACATTGCGCTGCATGAAGAACGAGGACTTGTTGGCCTTGTCCCGGATTTCCGGGCTCACGTAGTCCCACACGAAGTCTGCGAGGCCGGCATCCCGCATGCGGCGAAGGAGCAGCCGTTCGCACTCGTTGAGGGCGTTGAGTCCCACGAATACGTATTTCTTGACATCCGGAAACTCCGGTTCCAGAATGTCTGCCACGGGTTTTCCGTCTTTGAGCTGCTGGGCCAGGGCGCGGTACACCATGCCTTCGTAGGCCAGGTTCTTTTCCTTTAAGGTTTTGTTAAAGTCCCGGTAGATGGGATACAGCAGGTTCCAGATATGGAGGAACTGGGCTTTGACACGCCCCATATTGGCATCCCGGAAATGGGATAAAAAGTGCTCGATGGCCTGACGCTGGTTCTCGCTCAGGTATTCCATTCCGTCCTGGAGCGCCTTGAAGTCCTCCACGTTCTGCAGCAGGCTCCGGGCATTCACCAGATACTTGTCAATGTCGTCGAAGTCCGAGAGCATGACGTCTCCCCAGAAAACGAACTCGTCCAGGGGTTCTGCCTGCGGATTGAGGTTTTTATAGACGGCATACAGTTCCAGCAGAAGACGCAGTTTGTCGGTGACTTCCACGTGGTTAAGGCGGTAGAAGAAGTCGTTTACGGTGTAGAGCGGCGGTACGGGAAGGGGCACTCCGCCGCCCTTTTCCTTCACAAGGGCGGCCAGGTATTTCTTGAAGAAAACCA
>DGHE01000205.1 GCA_002392525.1 Bacteroidales bacterium UBA3856
CCGGGCCGATATGCTCTGTATGCTCAATATCCAGCACCTTTCCCACGGCGCCGGAATCCACCAGCTCCTTGATGCGTCGGAAATACGGATGGAAGCGCATTTCAAGGCATACGCCCACCTGTACGCCGGCCTTTTCGGCGGCGGTTTCCAGAAGGCCATATTCCTCTGCCGACAGAGCGACGGGCTTTTCAAGAAGCACATGCCACCCCTTTTCTACGGCCTTGAGGGACAGCGGAACGTGCAGCCTGTCAGGTGCGGCGATTATCACCGCATCTATGTCATGCGCCTTCTGGAAAAAGGCGTCGCTGTCTGTAAAACAGCCTTCTTCGTGAATATTGAACCTGTTTGCCGTCTGCTGCAGCCTGAGCCTGTCAGGCTCTACCACGTAACGCACAAAAACCCCTCCCGGTAAACAGGAGAGGTATTTGCGCGCGCGGTTTCCTGCGCCTATGACGGCTATGTTCACTATGCGTTTTCTGCTTCTTCGACTGCCTTGAAATAGCGATAGCTGTTCACCTTGACTTCGCCGATGGAGCTTTCATCGCAGACGATGATTCCTGCAGGATGGGCCTGAAGGCCGCTGAGCGTGCAGTAGTGGGACATAGGACCTTCAACTGCGTCCTTTATGGCGCGGGCCTTCTTGGAGCCGAAGGCAAGGATTACTACCTCCTTGGCGCTGAGGACAGTTGCAACACCCACGGTAAGAGCCTGCTTGGGAACTTTGTTGAAGTCGCCGTCAAAGAAACGGGCATTGACTTCACGGGTGTCCTGGGTGAGAGTGACCACACGGGTGCGGCTCTCAAGCGAGGAGAAAGGCTCGTTAAAGGCGATATGTCCGTCTTCACCCACGCCGCCAAGGAAGAGATCGAATCCGCCGGCATCTACGATAGCTTTCTCATAAGCTGCGCATTCGGCCTCGATGTCCTTTGCGTTACCGTCAAGGATGTGGATGTTTTCGGGTTTTTCGTCGATGTGGTCAAAGAGGTAGCGGTGCATGAAGCTGTGATAGCTTTCGGGATGCTCCACGGGAAGGCCCACGTACTCATCCATGTTGAAGGAAATCACGTTCTTGAAGGACACTTCCCCGGCCTTGACCATTCTGATAAGTTCGGCGTAGGTTTCGATGGGGGTGGAACCGGTGCAGAGACCGATGACGAAAGGCTCGTTTGTACGGGCTGCTTTTTCGTTGATTTTCGCAGCAATGTAGTGTGCTGCCCACAGAGAACCCTCGGCGGAGTTCTTCCTGATAATAACTTTCATACTTTTAAATATTTAAGTAAAAAATTAAAACCGGAATCCCTACAACGGCGGTAGGAATTCCGGAATGCAAATTTAATGTTTTTTCAGGAAATTCAATATAATTTCAGAAAAACTTCGATTGCCTGATACTCGGCCATGCCAAGCTGGTCGTAGAGGTGCGCAGTGTTCTGCGTGCGCTCTTCGGCTCTTTGCCAGAACTCGCGTGGATCTTCTCCGGGGAACGGAACAATGTCCTTCTGCGAGAGATGGCGGAATATGGCGTGGCGCTTTTTGACGACCTCGTCCGGAGACAGGGGAACAGCCATGTCCACGCGGCCAAGCTCCCACTCCATCCAGGCGCCCCTATAGAGCCATACATGGGTGTTTTTTACCCATTCGGCACCTTCCTCGCGGATCTGGTCCAGAGCCTCCATGGCGGCCTCGGTGCAGACGCGGTGGGTGCCGTGAGGGTCGGCAAGGTCTCCGGCCATGAAAATCATGTCGGGCTCAAGAGAGTTCATCAGTTTCTTGATGATATCTACATCGGCCTGGGTTCTGGGGTTTTTCTTGATGCCGCCGGACTCGTAGAACGGGAGGTTCAGGAAGTGGGCGTTGGTATCGTCGTTGAGGCCGAAGGAGCGGACGGCTCCACGGGCTTCGCTGCGGCGGATGGCGCCTTTCATCTCCAGAAGTGCGCGGGGCTCCGGTTCGCCGGGAACCTTGCTGTCCACAAGGGCCTTTACGCGGGCGAACTCATCGGCAAAACCAAGCTGGAAGGCTGCGTCCATGTGCTGGAGGACCACATCGTCATGAACGGCCACGTTGCCGGAGGTCTCGTAAGCCACGTGGACGTTGTGCCCCTGGGAGACGAGGCGGATGAAGGTGCCGCCCATGGAGATGACGTCGTCGTCCGGGTGGGGGGAGAAGATAAGGACGGTCTTGGGGTAAGGCTTGGCGCTGACGGGGCGGGTGCTGTCGTCGGCATTGGGTTTGCCTCCCGGCCAGCCGGTGATGGTGTGCTGGAGGTCGTTGAAGACGTCGATATTGATCTTGTCAAATGTGCCAACCTCTTCCAGGAGCTGGCTGAGACCGTTGTTGAGGTAATCTTTCTCGGTGAGTTTGAGGATGGGCTTGCCGGTTACCTGGCACAGCCACACCACGGCTTTGCGCACGAATTTGGGCGTCCAGTCGCAGGGACCCACCAGCCAGGGAGCCACGCTGCGGGTAAGGAGGCTGGCAGCGGTCTCGTCCACGTAGAAGGAGATGTGGTCGTGCTGCTGCAGGAGGGAAGCCGGGCAGTCGGTGTCCTGGGGACCCTCGGCGATGGCCTTGACGGCAGCGGCCTTGTCCTCGCCCCAGGCCATGAGGATAATCTTCTTGGCGCTGAGCATGGTGCTGATGCCGATGGTGATGGCCTTGTCGGGGGTTGCCGATATATCGTGGTTGAAGTTGGCGGACTGGCGCTTGCGGGAACCGTAGGAAAGGCGCACTACGCGGGTGCGGGTCTTGGTGTTGGAACCGGCCTCGTTGAAGCCTACCTGACCCTGCTCGCCGATGCCAATCACGAGGAGGTCTACTCCGCGGGCAAGTTCGTCAAAGCGGGTGCAGTAGTCGGTGAGCTCCTCGGCGGGAACGGAGCCGTCCGGGATGTGGATGTTCTCCTTGAGGATGTCCACTTTGTCCAGCAGGGCCTTGTGCAGGCGGTTGTTGCGGCTCTGGGCTTCCTCCTTGGAGGAAGGATAGTATTCGTCAATGGAAACTACCTCTACGTTTTTGAACGACACCTTGCCGGCTTCGTAGCGGCGGGTGAGCTCGTTGTAGAGGGAAGTGGGGGTAGAGCCCGTGGTGAGACCCAGGCGGAACAGGCCGTTCTTGTGGGCGTTGATGGCGTCTACGATAACGTCTGCAATGGCATAGGAGGCCGGGCGGGACTCCGGGTAAACATGGGTCCAGATTTTCTCGTAGGTGTGGAGAATACCGGCAGGCAGATTCTTCTCGATGAGTCCGCCGTCATAAGGAAGTGTAAAATGCTTTCCCATAGGTTTATTTTAGGATGTTAACAATTCTTTCCAGGTTTCCGTCGGTGGCGGCGGGTTTAATCCCGAGCAGCTTGCACAGCAGGGGGTAGATGTCAACGTTTCGGAAGGCCGATTGCTCTCCTTCCGTGAACGGCGCCTCGTACCCTTCCTTGAAGTCCGGTCCCACGGCGCGGAACATGACCATCATGTCCGGTTCTTTGGGGCTGTAGCCGTGTGCTCCGTTATTCTTGGAGGGAGAAGAGGCGAACTGCCAGCCCAGGTCCGGGGCTGCAATGAGGTCTCCCAGGCGGTCGGACGTGCCATAATTGAGGCTGGCAGGCACTTCCCCGTGCTTCCACACGCTCAGGTGCTCTACCCGGGACAGGCGGTTATAGAGGCTGTCTACATAGCCTTCCTTTACAAAGATGCTGGTGGGGGAAGTTCCCTTCACGTTCTCTGCCCAGCCTTCGGGAATTTCGTGGTGCCAGTTTATGAAGCGCTCCGGGGAAATATCTTCCATGCCGTGGTCCGAGAGAACGATGAAGTTGATCCTGTCTCCGTGCGGGAGGGCTTTCAGGCGCAGGTACAGTCCGTGCATGAGGCTGTCCATGTGCTCCACCATCTCCTTGGTCTCGGGGGAGATGGGACCGTAGACATGGCCCGTGTGGTCGGGCTCGTCAAAGTAGCCCATCACAAGGCGCGGGCGCTCGTTCTCGGGGAGGCTCATGAGGCGGACAATTTCGTCTACGCGTTCCTCGAAGTTCCAGTGCGGGTCTTCGTCCCAGTTGCGGTAGTAGGTGGGATATTCCCCTTTGATGGGAATGTCCGACCCCACCCAGTAGACGTTGCCGGTCTTCACGCCCTGGCGCTGCGCCGTAATCCAGATGGGTTCTCCGCCGTAATAATAGGGGTCATAGCGGCAGGCGGGGTCGCTCATGCTGTAGCTGTACTCCCGGCCGGGGTCCCAGAAGCTGTTGTTCACCAGGCCGTGATGGTCCGGGACCAGGCCCGTCGCCAGCGTATAGTGGTTGGGGAAGGTGGAGGCAGGGAACGACGGTTCCATGCGGGCCGATACGCCAACCGTGGCGAGGGAGTCAAAAAATTCCGTGTTGTAGTATTGGGGATAGTCCCAGCGGTTCCCGTCCAGGGAAATGATGACGGTGTAGTTGTTTCTGGCATTTTGGCAGGAAAAAGAGGCCGCCAGAAGAAAACACCCAAGAATTAACCAGCGTAATTTGCGCATACACTCTAAATCGAACTACAAAGATAATAAAAAATGGCTATTTTTGTACTATGAAACGCATGATTATTTTAGCAATAGCCAGTACAGTGCTGCTGGCAGGTTGCTTCAGACCACTAAAAACTACTGGCTGTTCTTCCAACCCGGACTTGGGCTGGTTATTTCTTGACAAGGGTCCCTATACCCTCAAAACGCACGTAGATGCCGCTCCCGGGCCCGCCAGCTTCGAGCTGGTGAAGGACCTCTCCCTCATGGCCGACGTCCCGGAGGTGGTCCTGCGGGCCGATGTCACCGTCGCGCCCGACAGCACCCTGGAAGTTGCACTGGGAAAGCTGGAACCCGGTTTTTACCAGGTACGCCTGCGGGATTCCGTGCGCTGGAATATCGGCGTACGTCCCGACGACGTGGTGAGCGCCCCCGACGCTCCGGCCGATTTCGATGCGTTCTGGGCCTCGACCCTTGAGGAACTTTCCCGCATTCCGCTGGAGCCCGTCCTCACGGAAATCCCGGAGCACTCGAACGAAGTGCGCACCACCTATCATGTGAGTTATCCCGCCTATGGCGGCGCCGTCTCGGGCGGTGTGGTGTGCATCCCCAACGCTCCCGGCAAATATCCCGTGAGCATCAACTACATGGGGTATGGGGCCGATGTATATTATATGGATCCGTCGGCGAACCCTGGGTGCATCGAATATCTTGTGAGCGTCCGGGACCAGGGCATCTTCAAGGAGGGCCAGGAGCGGTGGATAGACCGGGGCATCGCCTCCAAGGAGACTTTCTACTACCGCGGCGCCTTCTGCGACGTAAAGCAGGCGGTGGAATTCGCCGCTTCGCTGGAGAAGGCCGATACCACCCGCATGGTGGCCTGGGGAGAGAGCCAGGGTGGTGCCTTTACCTTCATCTCTGCGGCGCTGGATCCGCGCATCAAGGCCATCGCCCCGTCCGTTCCCTTCCTCGGGGACTACCGGGACTACGCCCGCATCGTGTGGTGGCCCGTCCATGAGGTGTTCGCCGAAGCCGATTCCATCGGCCTGCCCCGGGAGGAGCTCCTGGACATGCTCCGCTACTTTGACGTGAAGAACTTTGCCCCGCGCATCCACTGCCCGGTGTACATGGCGTTCGGCCTGCAGGATCCCACCTGCCCGCCGCATACCAATTTCTCTATCTACAACAACCTGGGAACCACCGATAAACGTTATCTCTGCGTGCCTACGTGCGGCCATGCCATGTGGGCGGAGAAAGTGTGGGAGA
>DGHE01000173.1 GCA_002392525.1 Bacteroidales bacterium UBA3856
GCGCCCGCAGCGTTGACGAAGGCCGCAAGGGCGTGATGTTCACCGGTTTCCTTACCCTTGTTACGCTGTTTATCATCGTGTTCCCCGGCGTCATCGCCCGCCATCTTTTCCCGGGCATGGAACGCCCCGACATGATTTATCCCACGCTGGTCCTCAAGCTCCTGCCCACGGGCCTTCTGGGCATTATGCTGAGCGCCCTTCTGGCCGCTCTTACCTCCACCCTCAGTGCCATCCTCAATTCCACTTCCACCCTCTTTACCATGGACTTCTATGCCCAGGCCCGGCCGGGAACAGATTCCCGGAAGCTGGTGTGGATTGGAAAGATCACCTCCATCGTCATCATTGTCATCGCCGCCCTGTGGGCTCCGAACATCGGCAAATTCGGGTCTCTCCTGAAGTACTACCAGGAGATGCTCTCCTACATTGCTCCGCCGGTGGTGGCCGCCTTCCTCCTGGGCATCTTCTCCAAGCGGGTGAACGGCAACGGCGCTTTCATCGGCCTTCTCAGCGGTCTTGCGATGGCCGTTGTGATGCTCCTGTGGAGGCATCAGATCTTCGGGGACATGCACTTCCTTCTCATCATACCTTTCCTCCTGGTGTTCAGCATGGTGGTCATCTACCTGTCGTCCCTGGCGTTCCCCCGTCCGGAGGCCGGTAAGCTTACGGATACCACCTTCTCCTTCAAGGCGTTCCGCGAAGAGGGAGCTGCCCTTCGGAAAGGGCCTCTGTATCGCAATTACCGTTTCTGGGGCGGCTGCCTCCTCGCAGGCTGCGCCGCTATCCTGGTTCTGTTTTCTTAACCTATGAAGCTTCATAAGTATCAAGGAAATCCCATTCTGTCTCCCCTGGACGATAGCCCGTGGGAGAATCTGGTCACCTGCAATCCCGGCGTCATCTATGATGGCGGGACGTTCTACATGCTGTACCGCGCCGCCGGGGACGACGAAGACCACGTAATCCGCTTCGGACTGGCTACGAGCACGGACGGTTTCCACTTTACCCGCGTTTCCCGGGAGCCGGTCTTCGGCCCCAGCGAGGACGGCCCCGACAGCGGCTGCGTGGAAGATCCCCGCATCGTGAAACTGGGGGATACCTTCTATATTACGTATGCATACCGTCCGTATGCGCCGGGCCGCTACTGGACTTTCCCGCACGATGTCGTCCGTCTTCCTGCCTGCGACGGGTTTGCCCCCAAGGCGTGGGCTAAGAGCCTGGGTAACACGGGCCTTGCCATGACAAAAGACTTCCGCAGCTTCCGCCGGCTGGGCCGCCTCACCTCGCCCGTCCTGGACGACCGCGACGTCATCCTGTTTCCGGAGAAAGTGGGCGGAAAGTTTGTGATGCTGCATCGGCCCAAAGACTGGGTGGGCGCTCCCTACGGCGTGTCCGAGCCTTCCATATGGATCAAGTTCTCCGACGACCTCCTGGCCTGGGAGGACAAGCCCTCCACGCTCCTTCTGACGGGCCGCCCGAACTCCTGGGAGGAGAAAATCGGCGGCAGCACGCCTCCCATCCTCACGGACGAAGGCTGGCTCATGCTCTACCATGGCGTGGCCGACGGCGGCCTGGCCCAGTACAGCGTGGGCGCGCTCCTTCTGAAGGCCGATGACCCTACGGTGGTGCTCTCCCGCACGCCGGAGCCCATCCTGGAGCCGGAGCTTCCCTATGAGACGCAGGGGTTCTACAACGGCTGCGTGTTCCCCACCGGAAACGTGGTGGTGGATGGGACGCTGTACGTGTATTACGGGGCCGCCGACAAGCACGTGGGCGTGGCCACCTGCAAGCTTGATGAGTTATTAAAGTATCTTAATAATTTCAAAAAAGTATAACACTGTTAAAAATTTTTCCAACTAATAACCAATCATTCGCGTTATGAGCCTACATCTTAAATCCTTCTTTGCGGCGGTGCTGCTGGCAGCAGTGTCCGTCGTCGGATTCGCTCAGACGAAGCTTACCGTTCGCGGTAAGGTGACGGACCCCACCGGGGCCCCCGTCGCGGGCGCATCGGTTATCGTGGTCGGGACCGTTAACGGTACTTCGGCCGACGGTGACGGAAACTTCACGCTCACCCAGGTGGCACCCGATGCCGTTCTCTCGGCATCGTTCATCGGCTACACCTCTGTGGAGGAGGCTGTCAGCGGCCGCTCCGTGGTGAACATCATCCTGTCCGAGGACAGTGAAATCCTGGAAGAAATTGTGGTGGTCGGTTACGGTCAGATGAAAAAGAGCGACCTCACGGGCAGTGTCGCTTCCGTCAAGACCGAGGGCATCACCAACGTTCCCGCCAACTCCATTGAAAGCCTGATGCAGGGCCGTATCGCCGGTGTGCAGATTACCAACAACTCGCAGGAGCCGGGCGCTTCGTCCGTCGTTCGCGTACGTGGTAACTCTTCGGTAAACGGTTCCAATGCCCCGCTCCTGGTGGTGGACGGTTTCCCCTTCGGCGATGCCGGAAACCTCTCCCAGATTAACCCGCAGGACATTGTTTCCATGGAGGTGCTCAAGGATGCATCGGCATCGGCCATCTACGGATCCCGCGGTGCCAACGGCGTCATCCTCATCACCACCAACAAGGCAGCTGCCGGCAAGACCACCATCAGCGTGCGCCAGCAGACCACCCTGTCCCAGATGACCTCCGAACTGGACCTCTGGAGAGATCCCGTCCTTATGGCCATCACCCAGAACGAAGCCAAGGTGAACGCCGGTCTCACGCCCCAGTATGTGGGCGCCGTGAACGCCAACGGTGTTTACTATCCTTCCATCCAGGAACTGCAGACCACCTGGACCATCAACACCCGTTGGGAGGACCTGGTGCTCCGCAGGCTCCCCGTCTCCAACAATATCACCGTGCAGGTGCGCAGCTCCAACGAAAAGACATCTTTCCTTGCCAGCGCCAACTACTACCACAACAACGGTGTCTATGTGAACGACTGGTACCGCAAGTTCGGCGGCAAGTTCAATATTGACCACAAGCTGTTCAAGAACTTCATCCTCAAGGCCGGTGCCAATATCACCTACAGCAAGCGCAACTACAATCCCGGCCGTTCCTACAGCCGCAACCCCATTTTCCCGGTCTACGACGAGGAAGGCAACTACTGGCTGTACAGCGCCAGCGACTACTATCATCCCATTGCCCTGAAGGAACTCTCCAAGAATACCACCGAAGGCACCAGCGTCGTCGCCAATGCCGGTATTGACTGGAAGATCTTCGACGGTTTCACGCTCACCAGCCAGTTCAACCTCAAGCATGGCGAGAGCATCCAGGACATCTACAACCCCAACAAGTACTCCGAGACTGGTGCCTTCAACAACGGTTACGGCCAGATCAATAACGGCAAGGACGACAACATTGTGGTGGATGTGTACGGCACTTATGACAAGACTTTTGCCAAGAAGCACCACGTGACCGCCATGGTCGGTTACTCCTACGAGCACTACCGTGCACGTTCTTCCAGCATGACGGGCGTGGACTTCGTGAACGAGACCCTGGGCAACGAGAACCTGCAGGCCGGCAACCCCGAGCGCTACCGCATCTCCAACGGACTGTCGGAAAGCCAGCTGGTCTCCGGTCTCATGCGTCTCAATTACGGTTACGACAACCGCTACCTGGCCACCTTTACCTTCCGTGCCGACGGTTCCTCCAAGTTCGGCGCCGGTAACAAGTGGGCCTACTTCCCGTCGGGAGCCGTGAGCTGGAACGCCCACAACGAGAGCTTCCTCAAGGATGTGGAGTGGCTGGATGTCCTCAAACTGCGCGCCTCCTACGGTATCTCCGGTAACCAGGGAATCAACCCTTACCAGACCCTGAGCCGTTTTGGCCAGCACAAGTACTATTATAACGGAGCGTGGCAGATGGCCATCGGCCCCGGCTACCAGAGCGGTTATACCGGTGAGGGCGGCATCTACGCTGTCTGGAGCGGTATCGCCAATACCAACCTCAAGTGGGAGACCACCTCGCAGGTAGACGTGGGTTTGGACGTGAGCCTGTTCGGCAACCGCCTCAACATGACCCTGGACTGGTACAACAAGGTCACCAACGACCTGCTGCGTG
>DGHE01000176.1 GCA_002392525.1 Bacteroidales bacterium UBA3856
CTCATGTTGTAGTACTGGTCCTTTACCGTGAGCGTGACGGTGCCGGCGCCGTATTTTTCATTGATAAAGGCAGCGGCCTTTTCGATGAATTCCTTCTTCTTTTCAAACTTCTCGCGGCTGTGGTCCCGGATGATGTAGGCGAAGTCCGCTTCCTCCACCGTTCCCTTGAAGGAAATGATGTGGAAGAAGCCCTCGTAGCCTTCGGTGTACTCCGGGCGCTGCTCTACCGGCAGCAGGGCGTCGAACTCCTGAGCAATATGGATGGCGTTTCTCATCTTGCCCTTGGCACTTCCGGGATGTACGTTGCTGCCCTGAATGTGCACTTTGGCGCTGGCGGCATTGAAATTCTCGAACTCCAGTTCCCCTATTTCTCCGCCGTCCATGGTGTAGGCATACTGGGCACCAAAGCGGGGAACGTCGAACTTGACTACGCCGCGTCCGATTTCTTCATCGGGGGTGAAACCAATCTTTACGGGGCCGTGTTTGAATTCGGGGTGCTCCACCATGTACTGCACTGCCTGCATGATTTCGGCTACGCCAGCTTTGTCGTCGGCACCCAGAAGGGTGGTGCCGTCGGTGGTGATGAGGGTCTGGCCCACATAGTGCAGCATTTCGGGAAACTCCTCGGGCTTGAGCTGCAGGCCGGGAACGCCTTTGAGGTCAATGGCGCCGCCGTCATAGTTCGGGACAATCTGGGGCTTTACGTTGGCTCCGCTGGCATCGGGGGCAGTGTCAACGTGGGCGATGAAGCCCACGGCCGGGACATCGGCCTCTATATTGGACGGGATGGAGGCCATCACGTAGCCGTATTCGTCCAGGGTTACTTCTACGCCAAGGGCCTGGAGCTCGTCTCTGAGCATTTTGAGGAGGTTCCACTCCTTGGCAGCGGAAGGCTGCGACTCACTTTCTTCGTTGCTTTGGGTGTCTACGCTTACGTAGCGCAGAAAACGGTCTAGAATCTTTTCCATAGAAGGTATTTGTTGCCAGTACAAATGTACGAAAAATAGGTTATATTTGTACAAATAAAAGTATTATGGAAGAAAAGAACCCCATCTCCCTTCCGGAGAATGCGCACCGGGAACTCAAGCCGGGAGAGCAGTATCAGCCCATTCTGGATCCCGCCCAAAAATATGCCGAGGCTACGCCGTATTCGGTGGCCGTGGGCATCCTGATGGTTATTCTGTTCAGCGCCGCAGCGGCATACCTGGGCCTCAAGGTGGGCCAGGTGTTCGAAGCTGCCATCCCCATCGCCATCATCGCCGTGGGGCTTACCGGCGCCCTGGGTCTCAAACAGGGCCTTTCCCAGAATGTGATCATCCAGAGCATCGGCGGCTGCAGCGGTGCCGTGGTGGCCGGTGCCATCTTCACCCTGCCCGCCATCTATATCCTGGGCGTTGAGGTGAGTTTCTGGCAGATGGCCCTGAGTTCGCTTCTCGGAGGTGTGCTGGGCATTCTGTTCCTCATTCCGTTCCGTAAATACTTTGTGAAGGAGATGCACGGGAAGTACCCCTTCCCGGAGGCAACCGCCACCACGCAGGTACTCATCAGCGGTGAAGGCGGCGGTTCCAGCGCCAGGACGCTCATCACGGCCGGTCTCATCGGCGGTCTGTACGACTTTGCCGTGGCCACCTTCGGCACCTGGGCCGAGACCGTCTCCACCACGGTCATGGGCTGGGGCGCCGCCCTCGCCGACAAAGCCAAGCTGGTGCTCAAGATGAATACTGGAGCGGCCGTGCTGGGACTTGGCTACATCATCGGCCTCAAGTATTCCTTCATCATCTGCTGCGGTTCCTTCCTGGTGTGGCTTGTGATTATCCCCCTTATGAACCTCATCTGGGGCGGTGACGTGCTGGATCTGATGGGAACGGGTATCGCTTCCACCGTGGGCCAGATGGCTCCGGAGGAGATTTTCAAGACGTATGCCCGCCATATCGGCATTGGCGGCATCGCGACGGCCGGTATCATCGGCATTGTCAAGAGCTTCGGCGTCATCAAGAGCGCTGCGGGCCTGGCGGTAAAGGAGTTCCGCCGCAAGCCCGGCACGCTGACGGAGAAATCGCTCCGCACGGAGGAAGACCTTCCCATGAAGACGGTGGTCTTCGGCGTTGTCATCGCCCTCCTCTGCATCTTCGCCTTCTTTGCCTTTGGCGGAGTGGTCAACAATATCTGGCAGGCCCTGGTAGGCCTAGTGATTGTGGCTGTGGTGAGCTTCCTGTTTACGACGGTGGCGGCCAATGCCATTGCTATCGTGGGCTCCAACCCCGTGAGCGGCATGACGCTCATGACCCTTATCATCGCTTCCCTCATCCTCGTGGCCGTGGGCCTCAAGGGCAATACCGGCATGGCCGCGGCCCTGGTGATCGGCGGCGTGGTGTGCACGGCCCTTTCCGTGGCCGGCTCCTTCATCACAGACCTCAAGATTGGTTACTGGCTGGGCTCCACGCCCAAAGTGCAGGAAGGCTGGAAGTTCCTGGGCGTAGCGGTATCGGCCGTCACCGTATGCGGTGTCATGCTGGTGCTCAACAAGACGTATGGCTTTACCGGAGACGAGGCCCTGGTTGCTCCCCAGGCCAATGCCATGGCGGCCGTCATCCAGCCCATGTTCAGCGGCGGCGGCGCTCCCTGGCTGCTCTACGGCATTGGCGCTGTCATCGCCCTGGTGCTCAACTTCTGCAAGGTGCCCGCCCTGCCGTTTGCCCTGGGTATGTTCATTCCCAT
>DGHE01000152.1 GCA_002392525.1 Bacteroidales bacterium UBA3856
TGGAAGTGCACGGGGATTTCGTAGCGGCGGGCGCCGCCGTCGTAGATGATGCACTTTTCCAGGATGGAATAGGGATGTTCCATCACATAGCGGCGGAAATCCGGAGACACGATGCCTCCCTTCCAGCCAAAGTCGATGTCGGGGACGTTGATGCCCGTAGCACCGGCATTCTCGTACACGCTGAAGATGCCTTCGTAGAAGAAGCACTCGAAGCCTTCGAATTCGGGGAAGACAGCACGGATTTCGGCTGTTTTCTGTTCCATGAGGTCGATGGCGCGCGTTCCGCCGATGGTGAAGAAGATGATTTTCCGGATGCTGCCGCCACGCCGGCGGAAACGGTCGATGACCTGGTCCAGGCACAGGCGAAGCGTGTCGCCGGTGGCGATGATGTCGCCGATGACAAGGGTGCAGTCCTTCTTGACTCTCAGTTTCTCGTATTTGATTTCGAGACCGGTGATGACGTGGTCTTCGATGATGCGTTCGCAGGAGACGAAGTGGATATCCCGGACGCGGATGCCGTTACGGTGGCAGGCTTCTTCCAGGGGGTAATTGAGACCGCCGCGGAGGATGGTGAGAATATCAACATCGCCGCCCTGGCCTTGTGGAAACAAATGGCGAAGGGCGGCGACGGTAGGAGGGAGCATCGACAGATAGGAGTCATAGCCGACGACTTCCGGAAAGGCCATCAGGCGGCGCGTACCTGCATGGCTGATAATGAAATAGCGATTGCTGAACTGTCTGGAGATCAGTTCGTACACACTTGTATCTTCCTGCAGGCCTACAAACTGAAGGCTTGCATCTATCATATGTTTGGACATAAAAAATCCCGATTAAGAGCTAACCGGGACACAAAATTAGAGAGAATCCGGGGAATTTGCAAAAAATTTTCGCACCATCAAGTCAATGCCTACAGCGTCTGCCCCCCAATAAATTCCCTTAAGATGGAAGTGGGCGGAATGGCGTCAATCTCCGAGGGCTGCAGCGGCACCACGTAGGAGAGGAACTTGAGAAGGCGCACGGCCTCGGCGTAGGCCGGGGAGTTCGGGAGAATCCGTCTCAGAAGAGGCTCGGCGTAATAGCGCAGCATGGGCAGTTCATACAGCAGGGCGCTGTTGAACTGGGCATCGGCATTCTCCTGGAAGGGGAAAATGTACTTGTTCTCGCCACGGCGCACCGACGGCCAGCGAAGGATGGTGTCCTCCGGCGTAATGCCCCTCACGCGGTTATCCCGCACCATGCGGCGCAGAAGGCGGTTGTCGGTAGTGGAAATGCAGCAGTTCTCATCCAGCTTGAGGGACGTGAGGGCCGATGCATAAATGCGGTAAATACGGCTCTGGTCCACCGACGGGACCATGGCGGGGTCCAGCGCATGGATTCCTTCCATCACCAGGATGTCATTCTCCTCCAGATGCATCTTCTTCCCCTCGAAAACAGGCTGTCCCTGCTTGAAGTCATAGCGCGGCAGTTCCACTTCCTCCCCCGCCAGCAGGGCATTGAGGTGCTTTCCCAGGAGCTCCAGGTCCATGGCCTCCAGGGCCTCGAAGTCGTAGTTGCCAAACTCGTCCTTCGGCGTTCTCTCCCGCGTCAAAAAATAATTGTCCAGCTCAATCACCTTGGGATTCATTCCCAGCACCTTGAGCTGCTGCGCCACGCGGAGCGACGACGACGTCTTTCCGCTGGAAGACGGGCCCGCCAGGAACACAATCTTCACGCGGTCCCGGGCCGCATAGATTTTATCGGCCAGCTCTGCATAGCTCCTCTCCTGACGGGCCTCGCACAGGTTGATGAGTTCCACGGCCTTCCCGTCCATGAGGCGGCTGTTAAGGGCGCCCACGCCTACCACCCCGGTAGTCTTGCACCAGTAGCCGTACTCCTGGAGGGTAGTGGTGAGCTTGATCTGCTTCTGACGCGCGATGGGACGGGTAATGTCCTCATCGGAAGGGTACTGCAGGCAGAACCCGTGGTGGAAGGGCATGAGGTCGAATACCTTGAGGTAGCCCGTGGACGGCACCAGCGGGCCGTAGAAGTTATCGGCCACACCGTCCAGATAGTAAACTGTACAGAAGTAGGTGCCCAGCGAGCGCTGCAGCCCCGCCTTCAGGCGCTGGTTCTGCGCCTCGAAAAGGGCCTCGGCTTCCGATGAGAGAATGGTCTTGTGCGTAAACGGAAGGTCCTCCTTCACCAGGCGGCGCATCTCTTCCTTCATGAGCTTGATGTTCTCATCGGCTATTTTCTCGGCCCGGAACTTACAGTACAGGCCGCTGGGAAGGCTGTGGTTGATCTTGAAGACCTTCTCCGGGAACAGCGAACGGGCAGCACGCTGAGCCAGGAAACTGAGCGAACGGATGTACGTGCGCCGTCCCTCCGGATGATTATAGCCGATGAACTCTACCCGGTGCGGATAAAAGACCGGAAAGTCCAGGGACCGCAGCTGATGGTCTACCAGCGCGGCCAGGACGGGATACTCCTTCCCGGAAAGCGGGTCGGTAACGGTCTTCGGGGCAACCACGGAAATGGGCTGCCCCTGCTTTATCTGATATTCCTTTGAATCGTTAACGCAAAAAAGAGTGATGGTTTCCATTTAATATTGTTACAGCATTTCTCTAAGTGACATGGCAAAGCCGCCGCAACGGGCCATCCGTACATTGATGACGTCGGTGCTCACGGTTTCGCTGTGAATAATCTTGTAGGCCTGGGGATTGGTGTCGTAGTCGGCGGTAGGGGCATCCATGTACAGCGCCATTTCATAGTTGACGCCTGGCTTGAGGAACGTGAGCGGGATGTGAACTTCGCGCGCGTTCTCGCCGGTGATGCCTCCCACATACCACACATCGTGCGGCTTGCCGTCCTTGTAAACGAAGTCATAGGCTCCGGAAGTACCTTTCAGGCGGCCGGAGTTGAGCGTACTCATCTTGGGATGACGCGCCGTCACAATGTAGTCTCCGGGCTCCGCTCCCAGGTACAGGGTCTGGTCCCAGTCCACGGCCACATCCTTTATGAACTGGAATGCGTCCATGAAGCGGGCGTAGTTTTCGGGGAGGTCGGCTGCCATCTGCAGCGGGCTGTAGAGAGTAACGTACAGGCCTAGCTGATTGCCGATGGTATGACGCATCTTGCCGGTCTCTCCGGGAGCCGTGACGGACATATCCTGCTCGAAGATACCGGGCGTATAGTCCATGGGACCGCCCTGGAGACGGGTGAAGGGCAGGATGCAGGTATGGCCGGGGTTGATATTGGCCCGGAACTCGGTACCCATGGCGCTCTCGTTGCCAATCATGTTGGGCCAGGTGCGGCAAAGGCCGGTAGGGCGCACCGCCTCGTGGGCATTCACCATAATGTGGTGCTTTGCAGCCTCAACCACAGCGTAATGATAATGGTTGATGATGGGTTGGCTGTAATGGTGCTCGCCGTAAGGGATGATATTGCCCACGTAGCCGCTCTTGACGGCGTCGTAGCCATACTGGTTCATGAGCTCGTAGGCCTTCTCCATGTGACGCTCATAGTTCACGGTGGACGAAGAGGTCTCGTGGTGCATCACAAGGCGGATGCCCTTGGAATGGGCATAGGCGTTGAGGGCGGGCAGGTCGAAGTCCGGGTAGGGAGTCACGAAGTCAAACACGTAATCCTTCTGGGCTCCGAACCAGTCTTCCCAGCCCTCGTTCCAGCCTTCGATGAGAAGGGCGTCGAAGCCGTTCTCGGCGGCAAAGTCAATGTAGCGGCGCACGTTCTCATTGTTAGCACCGTGACGGCCATGGGGCTTAGCCTTGGAATAATCGGTCACGCCCAGCTGCACGGAAGGGAACTCGTCGGTGTAGGACCAGGCCGATTTTCCCGTAATCATCTCCCACCATACGCCCATGTACTTCACGGGATGAATCCAGGAAACATCCTTCAGGGCGCAGGGCTCATTGAGATTGAGGATAAGGCGCGAAGCCAGCACGTCCGTAGCTCTCTGACACACCTGGATGGTGCGCCAAGGGCTGTGGCAGGGAGCCTGCAGGCGGCCTTTCACACCCTCGGCATCGGGAGTGAGCTGGGTGGTGAAGGTCCTGCACCTGTCATCCAGCACCAGGTTCATAGTAGGATAATCCAGCACCTCGGCCTCATGGATGTTGATGTAGAGGCCGTCGGACGTTTTCATCTGCAGGGCGGTCTGCACCGACCTGTCGGAGGCGGAAGCCTGCGAGACATTGTACGAACGGGCTTCTTCATTAATGGCAGGAATCTCCGAGAGCCGGGACCGGGTGTAGTTGTACTCCTGCGTGTCATAGTCTCCGGGAATCCACCAGGCGGTGTGGTCTCCGGTCATGGCAAACTCCGTAAGTTCATCGGCCACCTTGAAATAGGTGAGCTTGTTTTCCTGCGGGAATTCGTAGCGGAAGCCCAGGCCGTCGTTGAACAGGCGCACGCGGATGTTCATGTTGACACCATCCTCACGGGAGAGCTTCATGAGCATTTCCTTGTAGCAGTTACGAATTTGCGCTTCTTCTCCCCAGACGGGCGTCCATACTTCATCCAGACTGTCACGTTCGGTAGCTGCCAGGGTAAAGTCCCGGTCCAGAAGGGTTCCGTCCAGAAGCTTATATCCCAGGCGGGATTCTTTCACCACCGTCTTTCCATTATACTTGAGCCTGTAGGAAGGAGCTCCGTCAATCAGGGAAAACACAGCTTCCAGCCGACCGTCGGGGCTGGTGAGGGACTCATACTCCACCACGACGGTCTGGGGAGAGGAACAGGCGCCAAAAAGTGCGGCAATGCTCAGAATAGTCAACAGTCGTTTCATATCGCTTAAGGTTAGTTTCTGTCAAATTCTACGATGAGGGCCTCCTTAGGGCCGACAGTAAGTCCGTCCTGCAGGGTGACCTTCTCCCCGCTCACAACGTCGCGGCCCGTGACGGGACCGTCTACGAACTCCCGGTAATGGCTCCAGTCCAGCGTACGCGGCTCGTTGCAGTTGTTGATGTACACGAACACGGCCTCTTCCGGAAGATAGCGGAAGAAAGAGTAGGTGTTGTCCGTGATGTTGCGGGCGCCCTCGTTGTGGCGGGACAGGAAATGGAGCGTCTTCCCTTCCTGTACGGCCTTGCAGCCCTTGCGCCAGCGGAAGAGGGTGCGGGCATAGTCGTGCAGCTCGGCCGCCTGCGCATACTGCGCGGGAGCATGGGCCCGGCCGATGGCAGTGAAAAGGTCAGTCTCATCCCCTTCCCAGCCGCCGGGAAAGTCGATACGCTTGGCGCCGTCATGACTGGGGCAGTCCTTTCTCTCCAGGAACATCATCTCGTCTCCGTAGTAGAGCTGCGGAATGCCGCGGACGGTTGAGAGAAGGGCCAGGGCCAGTTTCATCTTGCGGGGATCCTGCCCGAAGGTGTCTCCGGTGCGGGCGTGATCGTGGTTGGCGAAGAACGTGAGCATGTGGCTCAGGTCCTTGTACACGAAGTCCTGGGCCAGGACGCTGTAGATGCGCGTCATGCCCTCGTCCCAGTTCACCTTCTCCTCATTGAGGGCCTGGTGGATGGCGTGCTCCAGCGGAAAGTCCATGATGGAAGGAAGGTTGGAGTTGAAGCCGTCCTTGTTGGGATTGTCTTTCTGCCAGTAGGCCAGCTGCGGGATATTGTAATCCCAGCACTCGCCCACGATGTTCATATTGGGATATTCGTCCGTAACGGCCTTGCACCACGCGCTCATGGGGCCGGGCTCGTTGTAGGGATAGGTATCTACCCGGAGTCCGTCCAGGCCGGCATACTCGATCCACCACACGGCCCA
>DGHE01000136.1:0-878 GCA_002392525.1 Bacteroidales bacterium UBA3856
AGGAAACGGACGGCATGCCGGGGAGAAGCAGTGCCGATAAAAGAAAAGAAATAACACTCTTTAACATAACGTACAAAGATACTATTTTTTCTTATCTTTGCACCCATGAAAAACACGCATATCATTCTCACAATCATAGCAGGACTCCTCCTCATCCCCGCCGAAGGTCTCTACGCTCAGTCCCGCAGCGAAACTTCGCTGTATAACAAAACCATGAAAAAACCGACGGTGAAAGCCGCCGACAAATTCCTCAAGAAATATCCGTCCTCCGTCTATGCCCCCAAGGTGCAACAGATGAAAGATTCCCTCCTGTACCTGGTCTTTGTGGAGCAGAACGTGAGCCGGATCACGCATGAGGACGCCATCCGGGTGTCCGGAGGCAAGGCACTCGATGCCATCGGCTGGAAGAAAGACGGCCGCGAGCACATCCTGTCGCTGGAGTACGACTTCTCCCTCCGGGTGCTCAGCCCCGACGGAGTGCTTCAGGAGCGCCGTTTCCTGAACGTGTACACCATGGAAGAAACCTCGCACGCACCCGTCATTGCAGCGCCGATGGAAATTGTCACTCCCTTCGGGAAAGAGCGCCAGCTCATCCACTTCGCCTACCGTCTGGGAGACCGCGAATTTGTGGAAGCCCTCTATAACCCGGAGGAAGACCTCCTCTCCCAGGCCATCTTCTACGGCACGCCCCTTACCGAAGGCCGCATCGAAGGCCAGAGCCCCGAAATGATGGAAGGCGTCATCCAGACTGCCGAAATCTCCTGGCTCGCCGCCCGCCTCAGGGAAAACAAAGCCCTTGTCCCCCTCTCCAAGGCCGACCTTCTCACCGACACCGCCATCCAGTGGTGGCTGGGCAAAAACCCCAAGGCAGAGACTAC
>DGHE01000136.1:987-3462 GCA_002392525.1 Bacteroidales bacterium UBA3856
CCTTCAAAAAGGCCCGCAAGGAAAAAGGCAAAAACGCAAACGCCGCCCAGTTTGACCTTCGCGGCTACACGGTCATCTGCATCCAAAACCGAAAGGAAGGCAACTACACGCTGGTGTGGTGCGAGCCCGTATGCCGCAACAAAAAGACCGACAAATACCTGGACACTTTCTTTTTTGAAAGCGACGGCACCACCCTGGACCTCATCTACTACAAGGCCAAGACCACCTTCAAGATTAAGATCGCTTTGCCTTCCCAGGCCGTAAGGCACTTGAAATAGCGCCGACAAGCAGGAGAAGGAACAGGAACACGCTGCACCTTCCCACCATATCTCCATACCGCACGAAGAAACTCTCCCCCGAGAGGAGTTCCACCGTGCCCTCCAGGACGGCCTCCTGCCACCAGGGCGTGCGTTCCACCACCTTTCCGCGCGGGTCGATGATGGCGCTGATGCCGGTATTGCCGCAGCGGGCCACCCACCTACGCGTCTCAATGGCACGCAGCCGGCTGTAGCTGAGGTGCTGCCTATACCCGGGCGTATCTCCCCACCAGGCATCGTTGGTGATGACGGCAAGAAGCTTCGCCCCCTTCCTTACATAGCCGGCGCAGTGCTCCGGATAGACGGACTCGTAGCAGATAGCCGTTCCAATGCCGTCCAGGCAGGAAATTTCCTTCTGCCCCACGTCTTTTCCCATCAGGCTTCCGCCCAGGAGATTCTCCAGCGGCAGAAATACGCGAGGGTAAGGTGTAAGTTCCACGCCCACCACCAGTTTGGACTTGTGGTAGATGGAATAGCGCGCGCTGGTGTCCATGAGGACGGCGGAATTGTGCGCGGTATACCATAAATGCCGGCCGTCCGGCTGGGCGCCCAGGTCGTAGGAGCAAAGATTGGGGGCCGCGTACGAGAGCGTACGGTCGTAAGAAGACGCGCCAAAAAGGATGCGGGCCGATGGATGCTGCCGCAGGAAGGCCTGGAACCGCTGGAAGGTCTCATCCCCGCGGACATCGTCGGTGAAAAGGCGCGGCGTGAAAGTCTCCGGGGCCAGGACCAGGACGGCACTGCTGTCCGAGGGCCAGTGAGCCTTCTCCAGCTGCGAGAGGAAACGCTGGTCCTGCTCCTCCTGCGTCAGGGACTCAAATTTCTCGTAAGGGTCCAGATTGGGCTGGCCGATGACCACCCGAAGCGGCGTCCCCTCCTCCTCGAAGGAGAGGCAGGCCGACCAAACCATCGGCCCGAAAACCGCAGCGACGGCGCCGGCAAGGGCGGCGGCACGCGCTTTCCCGTTCCAGCCGGCGACGCGGCCGTCGGAGAGGGCCACCATGATCCCGAAGAGGGAAAGGTTGGACGCCCACACCCAGAGCGACCCGCCCAGTGTGCCCAGCACGGAATACCACTGCACCAGGCCGGTACTCTCTGCAAAGGCATTGCCCAGCACCAGCCAGGGCCAGGAAATCTGGGCCGCTGTAAGATAGTAGCGTTCCCATGCTATCCAGGCCGCAGCCAGAAACAGGTACGGAAGCACTCCGCCCAGACGTCGCTTTACCCAGCGGAAACTACCGAAGACAACGCTCATCTGGAGCGCATTGGCCAGGATGGCAAAGATGGCGCCACCCACCGTGGCACCGCCCACCCACCAGGTGGTGACGGCATTCCACAGCACAAAGGTTCCGTAATGCCACCAGAAGAAATGCCGGCACTTGTACTCTGCCGCCAGCCGTTCCATGACAAGAAGCGGAAGCAGGCCGGCAAGGGCTGTCCATCCCATGTGCGGCACCAGCCAGGGCAAGCTCATGAGAAGTGTAAAGGAAAGCGCCAGGGCGGCGAATATGAGAGGCATCCTACGCATAGGTAGACAAAGTTATGAATTATTTTCGTAAATTCGCAGGATGAAACGACTGTTTATGAAACTCAAAGATAACTGGATCGCGAGAAACCTTCTGCTCGCAGCCGCCTTTATTATCGTACTCATCATTGCCGCCTCTATCCTTCTCCGCGTGGTCACCAAACACGGGAAGACGGTGACGGCCCCGGACTTCACCAACCTCACCGTGGCCGAGGCACAGGAGCTGGCTCACAGCAGCCACGTGTCCGTGAAGGTGGTAGACTCCGTATTTGTGCGCCGTCTCAGCGGCGGTGTCGTGTACCGCCAGCTTCCCAAGGCGGGCTCCAAGGTAAAAGAAGGCCGCAGCATCTTCCTCACCATCAACTCGGTGGTTCCCCGCAAAGTGGTCATGCCCAACCTGTACGGCTATTCCGTCACCGAAGCCCGCAGCGAGCTCCAGAACCGTGGCCTCAACATGGGCTACCTTAATTATGTAAGGGATATTGCCACCAACACCGTACTGGAGCAGATGGTAGACGGTGTAGAGGTGAAAGCCGGAGACCTTGTAGTGAGCGGTTCCACCGTAGACCTTACCGTAGCCGTAGCCAGCGAGGACAACCGCACGGAGGTTCCCAGTGTCATCGGCCTCAAATA
>DGHE01000136.1:3584-15477 GCA_002392525.1 Bacteroidales bacterium UBA3856
GACATCCGCACCTACGCAGACTCCGTCAACGCTGTCGTATACAAGCAGGAAGCAACCGGACAGTCCAGGAGCCTCGGCTCCCGCATTGCCATTTCCCTCACCCTTGACACCTCTAAACTTCCGGCCAAATGACCCAGACGGAGCCCATGGACTTAGCCGCTCTGCAAAGCGGCCGGCCGGAGGCCGCGGGAGACTGCGAGGACACCATGTTCGAGCACTTCCGGATTGTGGTGGACAAAGGCCAGGAGCCGCTCCGGGTAGACAAATTCATTTCCACGCATCAGGAAGACACGTCCCGCCACCGCGTGCAGCAGGCCATCAAGCTGGGCTACGTGCTGGTGAACGACAAGCCCGTGAAGGCCAACTACATCGTAAGGCCCCTGGACGTGGTGAAGTTCGTGATGCCCTACGAGCGCCGCGGAACGGAAATTCTCCCGGAAAACATTCCTCTCGATATCGTTTACGAAGATGACGACGTACTGGTGGTGAACAAGCCCGCCGGCATGGTGGTGCATCCCGGTCACGGCAACTATAACGGAACGCTGGTGAATGCACTGGCCTATTACCTCCACCTCTCCCCCGACGTGGAGGACGAGCGCATGGGCGTGCTGGTGCACCGCATCGACAAAGACACCAGCGGCCTTCTGGTGGTGGCCAAGAACCCCGCCGCCCAGCTTCATCTGGCCGACCAATTCTTCGTCCACTCCATCGACCGCATTTACACGGCCGTGGTATGGGGCAACATTCCGGAGGACGAAGGCACCATTTCGGGCACCATCGGCCGGGATCCCAACGACCGCCTGCGCTTCCGCGTGTACGAAGACCCCGAAAAGGGCAAATGGGCGGTCACGCACTGGCGGGTGCTGGAGCGCTACGGTTTTATCACGGTGGTGGAGTGCCGCCTGGAGACCGGCCGCACGCACCAGATCCGCGTGCACATGAGCTCCATCGGCCATCCCCTCTTCAACGACGAACGGTACGGCGGCGCAGAAATCCGACAGGGCACCATCTACGCCAAATACCGCCAGTTCATCCAGAACTGCTTCGCCCTTTGCCCCCGGCAGGCGCTCCACGCCCGCACGCTGGGCTTCACCCACCCTTCCACCGGAGCACGGCTGCATTTTGAAGCGCCTCTTCCCGCCGACATGACGGCCCTTATCGAGAAATGGCGCGCATACGTAGCCGGCAACTAGCCGGCGCGTGGACGTAACGGTCTGATTATCTGATACATAAGCAAAACCGCCTGTTGAAAATCCAACAGGCGTTTTTGCTTAAATTATTAAATCATAGCGTGTTACGTCCACGCCGCAAAATTAGTCAATGCGATCGAAGCCGGTGTAAGGACGCAGGCACTCGGGAATCTCAATGTAACCGTCCTTCTGGTTGTCTTCCAGGAGAGCGGCCTTCTTGCCCTCCACGCAGATGATGCCGAAGCCCAGCAGCTGGGTGCCGGGGTCTATCCCCAGTATGATGCGTTTGGCGTTCATGGGCCGGTAAAGGTATGGATTTTCCAGAATGAGCGCAAGAAATATTTGGTTTTCAAGGAAAAATCCGTATCTTTGCAGTCCAAAATTTTTAGATGACCGCTAAGCTCAGTCAAGACCTGCCGCAAAGGGCAGGCGCTTACGGCCCAAAACTTTAACAAGTTTTTGTACAATGTACGCAATTGTTGACATTGCAAGCCAGCAGTTTAAAGTAGAAGCTGGCATGGATATCTTCGTCAACCGCCTCGCGGCCAAGAACGGAGAATCCGTGGAGTTCGACAAGGTGCTCCTCGTGGACAATGAGGGCAAAGTAAAGGTCGGCACTCCTTACGTGGAGGGAGCAAAGGTAACCGCCACCGTCCTGGACGATGACGCCAAAGCCAAGAAAGTGCTCGTTTTCAAGAAAATTCGTCGCAAGGGTTTCCAGACGCTGAATGGCCATCGCCAGAAGCTCACCAAGATCCACATCGACGCTATCGCTTAACTTTTTAAAGACTGAAAGATTATGGCACACAAGAAAGGTCAATCCAGTTCTAAGAACGGTCGTGAGTCGCATTCCAAACGTCTTGGCATCAAGAAGTTCGGCGAGGAAGTCGTAAAGGCCGGCAACATCATCGTGCGTCAGCGCGGTACTGTTCACAACCCTGGTCTCAACGTGGGTATGGGTAAGGATCACACCCTCTACGCTCTCGTAGACGGCACCGTGAAGTTCACCCGCAAGCGTGAAGACAAGTCCTTCGTTTCCGTAGTTCCTTTCGAGAACTAAACCCGAAGGTACAAAAGATTGTAAAAGGAGGACCTGTACCCTAGGGGACAGTCCTCCTTTATCATTAATACTAAGGTATATGCTTACACTGAAACTCCTCCGCGAAAACCCGGAGTTTGTTATCAAGAAACTGGCCGTCAAGAATTTTGACGCCCGCGCCATCGTAGAAAACGTCATTGCCCTGGACGACAAACGCAAGGCTCTCCAGACCGAGAGCGACGCTCTCCTGGGACAGCAGAAGAAGGCTGCCGCCGCCATCGGCCAGCTCATGAAGGAAGGCAAGAAGGCTGAGGCCGAAGCCGCCAAGGCAGAAGTCGCCTCCATCAAGGAGCGTTCCACCGCCCTTCTCAAGGAGGCCGACGAGACCATCGAGCAGCTCCAGAACCAGCTGGTGCTCCTGCCCAACATCCCCTGCGACCTGGTACCCGAGGGTAAGGGTGCCGAGGACAACCTGGTAGTGAAGATGGGCGGTCCCGAGGTGAACCTCCCCGAGAACGCACTTCCCCACTGGGAACTGGCCAAGAAGTACGACATCATCGACTTCGACCTGGGTGTCAAGATCACCGGTGCCGGTTTCCCCGTATATAAAGGCAAAGGCGCCAAGCTGCAGCGCGCCCTCATCAACTACTTCCTGGACCGCAACACCGCAGCCGGCTACAAGGAAGTGGAGCCTCCCGTGATGGTCAATGCCGCTTCCGGTTTTGGTACCGGCCAGCTGCCCGACAAGGAAGGCCAGATGTACCACGCCAACCTGGACGACTTCTACATGGTTCCTACCGCCGAGGTCCCCGTCACCAACATCTTCCGTGACGTCATCCTCAGCGCAGACCAGTTCCCCCAGAAGCTCACCGCTTACACGCCCTGCTTCCGCCGTGAGGCCGGTTCCTACGGCAAAGACGTGCGCGGCCTCAACCGCCTGCACCAGTTTGACAAAGTGGAAATTGTGCGCGTAGAGAAGCCCGAGAACAGCTACGCTGCTCTGGACGAAATGGTGGCTCACGTAGAGAGCCTCGTAAACGAGCTGGGTCTTAAGTACCGCATCCTTCGCCTTTGCGGCGGAGACTTGAGCTTCACCAGCGCCATCACCTACGACTTCGAACTCTGGAGCGCCGCTCAGGGCCGCTGGCTGGAGATTTCCTCCGTGTCCAACTTCGAGAGCTACCAGGCCAACCGCCTCAAGTGCCGCTATAAGGACGAGGACGGCAAGATGCAGCTGGTCCACACCCTCAACGGAAGCTCCCTGGCCCTGCCCCGCGTAGTGGCCGCCCTCCTGGAAGACAACCAGAAAGACGGTTACATCGAGATTCCCGAGTGCCTGCGTCCTTACACCGGTTTTGACCGTATTGACTAATTTTGCGGCGTGGACGTAACACGCTATGATTTAATAATTTAAGCAAAAACGCCTGTTGGATTTTCAACAGGCGTTTTTGCTTATGTGCCGTATAATCAGACTGTTACGTCCACGCGCCGGCTCATCCTGGAAAATCCATATCTTTACCGGCCCATGAACGCCAAAACTACCGACGCTCCCCAGGTTGATGCCCAAAGAGTTCCTTGTAGCATTTGGAGAAATAGGAGGGGGTTCCAAAGCCGACGGCATAAGCGATTTCCGCCACGGTTTTGTCGGAGCTCTTGAGCAATTGCTCTGCGGCCTTGAGCCGGGTAATGCGGATAAGTTCCACGGGCGAATAGCCGGTAAGCGCTTTCACTTTCCGGTATAGCTGCACGCGGCTCAATCCCAGCTCGGAGCCTATCTGCTCCACGCTAAGGTTTTCGTCGGAGAGATTTCCACGCACGACAGAACGGAAGCGGGCAAGGAAATCATTCTCCTGCGGCCTTGCGGCGCTTTCTCCGGTTTCCAGATAGTGTTCTTTGAGGAGAATCCTGCTCTTGAGCAGATTGCCGATGCGGGAGAGCAGCACCCGTTCGCTGAACGGTTTGGAAATATAGGCATCGGCCCCGGAGTCGTATCCCTGCGCCCGCTGGTCCTCCAGGGACTTGGCTGTGAGAAGGATGACGGGAATGTGACTGGTAGCCAGCTGGTCCTTGAGGGCCCGGCACATCTGAAGCCCGTCCATGACCGGCATCATGACATCGCTCACAACAAGGTCCGGCAGTTCACGGGATGCCTTTTCCAGACCTTCCTCGCCATTGCAGGCCGTGAGAATCCGGTATTCCCCCTCCAAAAGTGTTCCTATGAAGGTACGGAGGTCGGAGTTGTCGTCCACGATGAGGACAGTGGGCCTTTCCTCAGACTGGACGACGCGTCCGGCGGCCTCCTGCTGCCGCGTATTCTCCAGGGCATAGGTTTCTGCATATTGTTCGGTATAGGCCGATGCGTCTTTCCCTTCGCCCACGGCCACTCCCTGCTGAACGAGGGGCAGCCGGACGGAAAAGGCCGATCCCTTCCCTACCGTGCTGGTAACCGATACGGCGCCGCCATGAAGGTCGGCCACCGCCTTCACCAGCGCAAGCCCGATACCGGTACCGGATGTGGAATTACCGGCCTGATAGAAACGGTCAAAGACGAAGGGAAGTTTATCGGCCGGAATCCCTTCTCCGTTATCGTCTACCGTGAGGACCGCATCGGAATCCTCCCGCCGGACAGAGACCGTAATGATTCCGTCAGCTGACGTATGCTTGATGGAATTACCCAGCAGGTTGAAGAGGATGCGCTCGAGAAGCCGCATATCGGCCTCTACCGTCAGCTGTTCTTCTCCTTCGTAACGGAAATCCCGGTGAGAGTCGGCAAAACCGGTCATCCATTCGCGAACCGCAGCAGGAAGGTCGAAAGCAGCAACTTCCAAGGCCATGTTTCCGCTTTCAATCTTCCTGAAATCGAGGATGTTATTGACGAGCTGGCGCAAAACATCCACATTGCGCCTGGCCATCAGAAGCGTTTTTCGCTGGGACTCCTCCATATGGCCCTCCAGCACATGGTCCAGCGGCCCGGCCACCAGCGTGAGCGGTGTGCGGAGGTCGTGGCTCACAGCCGTAAAGAATTCCAGCTTGGCCTTGGTGGATTCTTCCAGCTGCTGTTTGAGCCGCCTGGTATTCCAATAGTTCCAGTAGGACTGGCACGTAATCAAGATAAGCAGGAGGGCAAAACCGATGACCAGCCACATGATGACGCGCTGGTTGTTATACTGTAAAAGGGATTGGTCCAACTGACCGTTCACTTGCTGAACCATGGCACGCTGGGTAGCTACTTCTTCCTCCTGCATCTTGAGCATAAGGGCATTGTGGCTGTCTACCAGCGCACTCTCCAGCCGGTTCTCCCGTTCAAAAGGCTTTCCGGAGAGAATATTCATGGCCAGTTCAATGACCAGGTCTCCGCGGGTAGGATAGAGGTAGGAGGCGGTAAGGACGCCGTCAATCACATCCTGGAGGCCGGCATCGGGCAATGCGTCCACGCCAAAGAAAGGAATGTCTTCGGGCTCTCCCAAAGCCCGGCGGGCGCCCCGCGCCATGCGGTCGTTTTGGCCAAAGACGGCATCCGGGCGAACGCCTTGCCGCGCCAGGTCCAGCATCACCTCATAGCCATCTTCTTCCAGCCAGTTGCCATAGGGCGCTGCCAAAAGCTGTATTCCCGGATATTGGGACAGTGCCTCAACAAAACCTTTGTGCCGGTCATCGGCCGGCGAAGACCCTGCCAGTCCCTGGATTTCCACGACAGTTCCCTTCTCGCCCATGACATCGGCCATAAAATTTCCCATGATCCGGCCAATCTCCACGTTATCGGCCCCGATGAAGGCCGTGTACTTGTCGGAGTCGATCTTGCGGTCGAAGAGAATGACCGGAATGCCGGCGTCGAACGCATCTTCCACAGCATGTGTGATGGTGGTGGTCTGGTTGGGAGACACCACCAGGAGGTCCACTCCTTCTTTCATGAACGCCCAGATTTGCTCCATCTGGCGCTCGCTGTTGTCATCGGCCGACACAAAACGGACCTCCACGCCATTGGCGCGGGCCGCCAGCTTGAGTTCCTCGTTCAGTTTGGAGCGCCAGATGTCGTTGCTGCACTGGGAAACGCCTATAACCAGCGACTTCTTCCCTCCGCCGCAGGCAGAGAGAAGAAGTACAGCCGATATGAGTAGAAGAAGTGTTTTTTTCATGCAAATTATTTAACGGAATCCGGGATTACCGGCATCGCGCCACTCTGAGTACATACGTAGGCCGATACCCTTACGGCAGACTCATGTGCCTCGGGAACGGTCTTCCCGCCCAGCAGAGAGCCCACGAACGCACCGGTGAAGGAATCTCCGGCACCTACGGTATCGGCCACCTGCACCTTGGGCGTATCCAGGAACGACATGCCGCCCTCGTAGAAGACATAACTGCCGTTGACACCACAGGTAAGGATGAGCATCCGGAAGCCATAAATCCTCATAAGACTGCGGCACTTCTCTTCCAGCGAAAGGCCCGGAAGCTCAAACAGGCGGGCGATGACCACCAACTCTTCATCGTTGATCTTCAGGATATCGCAGCGGCGGAAAGAGGCCTCCAGCACTTCCTTGTTGTAAAAGTCCTGCCTGAGGTTGATATCAAATACCTTGAGGCAATCTTTGGGGACAGCCTCCAGGAACAGGCCGATGCTTTCCCGGGAAACGGCGTTGCGCTGGGCCAGGGAGCCAAAGCAAACCGCCTTGCAGTCTGCCGCCAGGGCGGCCAGTTCCTTCGTGTAGGGGATGTTGTCCCAGGCCACGTCGGTCTTGATTTCGTACTGCGGCACGCCCTGCGCATCCAGCGTGACCTGGACGGTGCCGGTAGGATAGGAGACACGATCCAGGTGGTATGGCAGCTGATGCGCTTCCAACGCCTCCACGATTTCCTCTCCCAGTTCATCCTGGCCGATGGCGCTCACCGCCATTCCCTCCAGGCCGAACTGGCTGGCATGATATGCAAAGTTGGCGGGGGCCCCGCCCAGTTTCTTTCCCTCGGGAAGCATATCCCACAGCGCTTCCCCGATGCCTATGACATATTTACCCATGATTATTTACGCACTTTAGTGAAATAGTAGAAAAGATAGGCTACGCCGACAGTCATGACGGCCACGGCGCCTGCCTGTCCCACTGCGTCGGAGGCAAAGCCCATGAGGAGCGGGAACACGGTACCGCCGAACAGGCCCATAATCATGAGGCCGCTTACCTCGTTCTGCTTCTCGGGAACGGCCAACAGGGCCTCGGAGAAGATGATGGAGAAGATGTTGGAGTTACCAAAACCGACCAGGGCAATGGCCACATAGAGGATTTCCTTGCTCTGGCCCAGGAACATGCCGCACATGGAAAGGGCCATGAGAACAACGCTCACGAGGAAGAACTTGCGGTGGCTGAACTTGGAGAGGATAAACGAGCCGCTGAGGCAGCCCACCGTACGGAAGATAAAGTACAGGCTGGTAGCAAAACCGGCCTCGGTAAGGGTCATGCCCACACGCTCCATCAGAAGCTTGGGAGCCGTTGTATTGGTACCTACGTCAATGCCCACATGGCACATGATGCCCAGGAAACTGAGAAGCACCACCGGCTTTCCAAGGAGCTTGAAGCACTCCACAAAACCGGAGGCTTTGTCGGCCACCTGTTCGCGCTCAATGGGAGAAATGCCCAGCAGGAGAGCTGCCAGGACGCCGATGCAGCCGTAAATGGGGAACAGCACTCTCCAGCCCAGTCCAAAGGAAGGCAGAGCGGCCGTAGCGCCCCACATGGCAATGTACGGGGCCATGAAAGAGGCGATGGCCTTTACAAACTGCCCGAAGGTCATGGTGCTGGCCAGCTTGTCACCCTTGATAATATTGGTAATGAGCGGGTTCAGCGAAGTCTGCATGAGGGCGTTGCCAATTCCGAGAAGGGAGAAGGCCACCAGCATGACGCCATAACTTTCCCCGAAAATGGGGATAACCAGCGAAATCACCGTCACCACCAGCGAAAGGAGCACGGTATTCTTGCGGCCGATCCGGTTCATGAGGATACCCGTAGGTACAGAGAAAATGAGGAACCAGAAAAAGACCAGCGAAGGGAAGATATTGGCAGCCGAATCACTCAGATCGAGGTCGGCCTGCACATAGTTGGATGCAATGCCCACCAGGTCCACAAAGCCCATGGCGAAGAAGCACAGCATCACCGGCAGAAGTTGTATCTTTTTATTCATTACTTAGCAAGAGGATAAAGGGTTACGTCGGCCTTGAGGTTTCCGTAGAGCCGGAGGGTATTGTAGGGGGCCGAAGGGAAAACAAGGTTGGTCATGGCAAAGTCTTCGCCAAAAGCCTCGATACTGGCGCTATCCATGAGAAGGCGCAGTTCCATCTTACCACCCACGCGGGTAGGAGCAGAAGTAACGGCAGCAAACTTCTTGGAGAATTTCACCATCCCGCTTCCGCGACGGTCCATGGAGAAAGTCTGGGTGGCTGCTTCATAGGAGAAGACCACCTGTTCTCCGGCCTCATTGGAAAGCACGAAGGTAGCGCCTTCCTTCTTTTGAAGGGAGAAGCGAATGACCAGTTCATAAGCTTTTACCGGCTTGTCAAACAGCTCTACAGGTGCCGTAGAAAGCGTATACTGGACCGGGGTGCCGCGAAGGGCCTCCACTTCCCTGGACGGAGTACTCTTCAGGATGACTTCCTTGCCTTTTCGGATGAGGGAAAGGTCCCGGGGAACGGAATTGGCGCTGCGGAACTGCTGGGTGGGAACCGAGTTGGCATACTGCCAGTTGCTCATCCAGGCAATAGCCACAGTACGGCCGTCCGGAGCACTACTCCATGTAACGGCGGCATAGTGGTCCTTGCCGTAGTCCATCCAGCGGGTGACGGTAGGAAGATCGTCGCATTTGAAGGTCTTCCCATCATAGCTACCCACGAAATACTGGGTGGCGCTTCCGCCAAAGGGGCCGCCGGGATTGATGTTCAGAAGAAGCACCCACTTGTCTTTTCCCTCAAAGGGAAGACGGATGAGGTCCGGGCACTCCCAAACACCGTTATGGTTACCGTAAGCAAGACCGAAACTGCTGTCGTACGTCCAGTCCTTGAGGTTGGAGGAACTGTAGAACTGCACCTCCTGCCCTGCGGCCAGCACTACTTTCCACTGACGGGTCTGCGGGTCCCAGAACACCTTGGGATCCCGGAAGTCGGGCGTATCCTCGGCCATAATCACCGGATTGCCGGCATATTTGGTAAAGGTGCGGCCGTTATCCAGGCTGTACGCGATGCTCTGCGTCTGGTTGGAGCCGTCAGAGGTGTACATAGCCACAATGGCGCCGCGGCCGAAGCCGGCCGTATTGTCCGTATCCACAACAGCGCTTCCGCTGAAGATGGCGCCCAGGTCGTCGGGGGCGAGGGCAATTCCCAGATGCTCCCAATTCACCAGGTCCTTGGAAACGGCATGTCCCCAGTGCATATTGCCCCAGAAACTGCCATAGGGATTATACTGGTAGAACAGATGCCATTCACCATCTTTGTACACCATTCCGTTGGGGTCGTTCATCCACCCCCACTCGGGGGAAAAATGATAGGTGGGCCTGTATTGCTTTTCCTTATTGGCATGGTCCACCACGGGAACCGTGACTATCTCCGACCAACATACGTCGTCGGAAGGGTCCCGGCGTACACCCCGCCCCTGCGTCATCGTGACATCCAGCAGAATGCTGCTTCCGCCCCACTTGCCCAGGTCCAGCGGAACCAGGTAGTCGGTCTTGTCAATGGCCAGGGAAATGTTGGCTCTCAGCACCACATTCCCGTTGGAAAGCACCTTGACACTCGCTTCCTGGGCCGTTTCCTGGACCGGAAGCATTACGTAGCGGTCGTTCCCGCCCACTTGAATCAGCGTATGGGTTTCACTGAGATGATGAACCGTAAGGCTCTGTGCCCCCGCCATAAACGGGAGCACAAGAGCAAGGACAAAAAAGAGTCGTTTCATGCGTCAAAGATAGTGAAAATAAAGCGACTTTAGTACTGGGTCACCACGACATCCGACACCGTGATGCTGCCGCCGTAGTTATTGATGCTCCAGCAGTTCTTCTGGATACCGTAGATACGCTGGGTATAGGCGCACACATCGTTGATGTACATGACCACCACGGAGTTGTCCGTGTAAATGTCAATGTTGTACACATTGTCATCCGGACGGGCAAACCAGTAGCCGTCCGCCCCATTAATAAAGTGCTTGCCTTCCTCTCCCTCCTCTTCGAAGTTCACCTTGCGGTTCCATTCGTTTTCGGGATTGACCACCATGGTATAGTACTTTTTACTGTCGGTACCCCGCACGAAGGAGAAGCCGAACTTGTCCCAGTTGTTGGAAGTAGTCACCTTGAGGGAAATATGGTTGGCGCGGCCCAGGCGGTTATACAGCACATAGGCGTCATCACCGGTAAGCGTTCCGTTTTCATAGCCGTTGGAAGCCATGACCTTCAGCTCCTTGGAGACACTGTACTTGGCAGCCATCGCGGGAACCTCACCCAGGGTAAGGGTACCGTTTTCGTGCTGGACAATCTTATGGCAGACCATGGATCCGGACCAGTTGGGCTCGCCATCGGCCCCCACATTGATGTTCTTGTCAAACACGGTAGTTCCACTGCGGAACGGGCTCCAGCCCCACATATAGCGGTTGGTACCGTCCGACGCCGTCTTTCCGGCATAGAAAGCACGGCTGTCCAGAACGCCCTCGTGACCGTCCTGCGGCCAGTGGGCACCGGGGTCGGCGAAGCAGTTTTTGAGCCCTTCCCAGGAATCGGCCATCATATACTTAACCTTGCGGCTCCAGGGGGCGCGGTACCCTTCACTGTAAATAAAGTACCACCAGTCACCCATTTTGAACACATCCGGGCATTCGCACATACGGTCCCAGACCATGTTGAAGGAACCCACGTGCTCCCAGTTTTTGAGGTCGGCCGACTTGAAATCGGCGAACCTGAGGTTGCTGGAGATGACCATGTGCCACATGCCGTCGTCGGCCTTGAACACCTGGGGATCGCGGAAATCGACTCCGGAATATCCGAAGTCAGGGCCGTTAAGCGCCCACAGAAGGTCCTTGGTCCAGGTCTTGAAGTCCGGGGAGGTGGCTCTCAGGACCACTTCACGGTTGGTGCAATTCCCGTTATGACCGGTGTAATAGATGTAGTACAGGCCCTCGTCCTCATCATACACACAGCATCCGGTACCGATAGCGGCATCCTGTTCCAGGACAGAGGCTCCCACAGGGAGAACCTCTCCCAGGGACGTATAAGAAGCGCCGTCCCTGGTGGATACGCCCCAGATGGGGTGGAAGTTCATGGACGCATTGTTGTCAAACTCCTGCAGATACAGGACCTTAAACTCACCGGCCTTTGCATCCCAGAAGGGCATGGGGTCGCCCACGCGGCCAAGGGCCGGAGTATAATAGGTGCTGAATCCCTTGTCATCTGCACTGGCAAAGTAGGTAGCACTCGCATCCCAGTCGCGGGGTGCATCCCCATAGTTTTCTTTGCTGCATGCCATCGTCAGTGCGCCCAGCATCAGGATGGCAGAAATGTATGTCTTGTGTTTCATACGACTCTATTTTGTAAGATAGTTGATGGCATTGGCGGTCATGATGGCAATGTTCTTATGGTAGTTCTCCACATAACCAGCCCCATAGGTATAGGAATACCAGTCATAGCAGCCGGAGCCGATGCAGATGAT
>DGHE01000111.1 GCA_002392525.1 Bacteroidales bacterium UBA3856
TCGCCGATGTTTCGGTGCAACGTGGAGCAATCTTCCCACCATTCCCATTTCTCGAAGACTTCACCGGCCTTGCCATAGTAGTATGCGAACTGCTCCAGCGAATCCTGTACGGCGTAGAAATTACCCAGTGTGCCCCAAAATTGGGACTGCATGGCCTCCAGGTCGTGCTTGTCCGGATTGCTCCAGTTCGCTTCCTGGATGGCCAGTGCATCACCTGCTTTGCTGTAATAAATCCGTGCGCTGTCCAGTTTCTCACGTGCCCAGTAATGCTGACCCATGATGATGGATGCGTCAAAGACAGTTCCATCATCGCCGTCCTGTTCAGCGTTCTCTATCGCCAGGGAGGCATAGTGCATACTGCGCAGCGGTTCCAGCTGCAGATAGCCCAGTGCAGTCCGATAACAGGTCCTGCGGTATTCATGTCGCTGCTCAGGCGTGGCCACGGACAACTTGTCGGGTGTCCACTGGGCGACAACCCGCTCCAGTGAATCCAGATTGTGCCCCCTGTGGTCTGTGTAACCCCAGGCGACCACGGGAGACAATAATAGAGCAAGTAGCAGAATCCTTTTCATACCTGCAAATTTACTATATTTTCGGCAGATGGGAAGCGATGTCAGAGACATCCACCTTGGTGGAGAAGGCCTTGACCGTCGTGGATTCGCCCTTCGGATTCTTCTGGTAAAGGACGGCGCCGGTCTCCGTATCTACGTAAACCGTATTTTTCTTATTCTCCCAGACTTCCACATTTCGACCGGCATAGGTCTTGGTCTCTCCGGTATTGTCGAAGTAGTCGTGGACATAATCATAGCCCATAAAGACACCGACTTCCTTCAGCCATTTCTCCAGCATGTCGTCGATGCTCTTGTCGGGATGGGTATTGTATCTCCGCTCGGCAGTGCTGTAGGAGCCCACCTTACCGTCCTTGTTGTAATAGACGTAGTATTGGGTGATCCCCGATGTGGAACGGCTCTGGTAGAAGCGGTCTCCCTTGCGCTTGATCACCCAGCGGGAGTTCATCATCTCCGGGCGTTCCACCGTGATGCTGAAATCCTTCTTCCACCAGCGCTGGGCCTCGCGTCCGGCTTCCCAGGCAGCCTGTTGGGCTGCTTTCTCTTCGGCCTCCTTGGTGCGGGCGATGGAATCCTCGTGTGCCCTCAGTTTGTCGGCCTCTTCCTGCCTCTCCTTATTCTGCTCGGCCAGGCCGCCAAAGATGGCCTTCAGCAACTCCTGGGCTACTTCCTCATCGGTTTTACCCTCGGTGTCCAGAATGTCGCCAAGTACGCTACCGTCATTGGTGCTTTCCGGTTCCGCCACTTCTTCCGGGACAGTCTCCGTTACCGCCTCGTCCGGTTCAGACGGGGTAACAGAAGCCTGACGCTTCTGTGGATTCCAGTTGCAGGCGGCCACAAGAAGCGTCAGGGAAATCAAGGTGAGTGGAAATGAGCGCCTCATTTCACAGAATCCTAAGGTTCTAATCAACAGACTTCTGATTCATCTTCACAGTCTTACCCTTGAAGGTGAATTCCATCTTCTTACCATTAACGGAGAATGTTGCGGTATCCACGGGCTTGCCGTTGTCTTCAAGTGCAATACTGCCCTTGCCATTTTTGTAGGTATATACTCCGAACAGGTTTCCGCTGTCGAGAAGATCTCCGTCATCATTGTATTTTGTAAAATACAGGGATGCACCACCCTCAGTATTGACAGTCAGACGATACATGTCGTGCTCGTCCTCATAAACCCACTTGGTCCTCGCAATGGATTCTGGGGCAGAGCCTTTGTCTTGCTGAACAGCCTGAGCGGCAGGTTCGCCGTTGTTGTTGGATTTTTTGCTGTTGTTGTTGCCGCAGGCAACCATCGTGGACATAGCCATAATGCACAGAATGATAGTAATTTTTTTCATAATGATAAAATTATTGGTTTTGCATTGCTTTCATAAGCGCCCCGAAGGCATCGGTCATATCGGTCTCCTTGTACCCGGCAGGAATCTCGAACTTCTCCTTGGGCTGAGGGCCTGGGACGATATTGCGGTAGTTGAGCTTGAGGGACTGGCCCGTAAGCGTTTGGAGGGCGATACCCCACTGGGGATGTTCCCACACTTCACGGTCGCTATTAACGGTATTCGGGACAGGCTTCCCGTCAATGGTCGCAGCCTGCGCCGTATTGGCATAGGCTATATAGTGGATGCACTCCACGCCGTCAATCACTTCCGGATCGAGCATCTTCTTCTCAACCTCGGTCTTGACGGCGGTTTCCGAACCCAGCCACTGGGTAATCTGCTGGTCCATTCCGGCACCGCCGCCGGTCTTGGCGGCATCCTCCAGAGACAGGACGGTGGCCGTCTTCTTCTGGGCGTCCAGGATATACACCTTGTTGTTCTTGATGATGAACGAATTGCCCTTTACGGACTCGTTATAGACCATTGAGCCGTCAATGAACTGATGGGCCGCAAGGACATCATTCTCATACACGTCGCAGGAATACTGCGTGAGTTTCCCGCCGAAATTAAGGTTGGAACCGGTCTGGGTCTGCTTCCCCGGAGTTGCGGGAGGAGCCTGGGGAACCGTTTGAGTTTTGGTGTTATTCTGGTTGTTGTTCTTGTCCCCGTCCTTCTTGCCTACATTCCCGTTCAACACATCGTTCACGCCCTTTTCTACCTTGTTGCCGATGTTCTGCTCTGCGGCGTTCTTGGCCCGCTGGCCGAGGCGCTCCAGGAGGCTCTGGGCGTTCGCGCTCGCGCACATGAGCGTGACAGCAGTAAGGAGTAATGCGATTTTTTT
>DGHE01000075.1 GCA_002392525.1 Bacteroidales bacterium UBA3856
CCGACTACAAGATCAAGGACTGGCTTAAGTTCACCACCAACAACAGCTTCGGCTATAGCGACTCAAAGAGCGTACGTGCCGGCGGCATGTATTCCCTTCCGGCTTCCACCATCCAGATGGACCCGCTCACTCCCGTCATCTATGACCAAAATCATCTTCCAGCCCATATGCAGAGCCTTGTAGATCAGGGACATATCTTCGTAAAGGACGAGAACGGCGACTACTATTCCATGTCTCCCTTCCAGGAGTCCAACAACATCAACCCCTGGATCCATGTGAAGTATTCCGATCCCATGAGCCGCCGCTTCGACCTGCGCGGTACCACTTCGTTGGATTTCACCCCGTTCAGGGGCTTCAACTTCACTTCCCGCCTGGGTTACACCATCAACAGCTCCATCAGCAACACGGTAACCTGGCCCAACGTGACCAACACCGACACTGTGACCGATTATGTCACCATCAATGCATCGGCCGGTACCAACACCTACTATCAGTGGGAGAACTTCGCCAACTACAACAAGACCTTCGGCCGTAAGCACAACCTGGGCGCCATGCTGGGTATGTCCTATTCCTGGCGTACCAACTACAGCGTAACTGGCCAGATTGCCGGTACGGGTCTTGATAACCTGGGTATCACCAAGCTGGATCCCAACTACGCCTTCTTCTCCAACCAGACCGGTACGGCCACCAAGACCGTCTCCGGCGGTGAAGAGCGCAACTACGCCGAGCTTTCCTACTTCGGCCGTATTTCCTACGACTACGACAACAAGTACTACATCCAGGCTTCCCTGCGCGCCGACGCGGCCGACCTGTCCATCCTTCCGCTGAATACCCGCTGGGGCTATTTCCCGGCCGTTTCCGCCGGTTGGACCCTCTCCCGTGAGAACTGGTTCCGCAACCTGGGCATCAAGCCGGTGAGCCACCTCAAGCTCCGCGCTTCCTGGGGCCAGAACGGTTCCATCGCCGGACTGAGCAACTACATGTACGCCGCCACCATCGCCTCTACCATCAAGCTCGGTATGGAACCCGGTGTGAGCTATGCTACCGGATCGGTTCCCAATGCCATCGGCAACTACAACCTGAAGTGGGAAACCTCCGAGCAGATTGACCTGGGTCTGGACCTCCGGATGTTCCAGGACCGCCTGTCCTTCACCTACGACTACTTCATCAAGAAGACCAAGGACCTGATCATGCCCAGCGTAACCTCCTCCCTGGTCGTCGGTGGTACCCTTTCCCCGATCAACGCCGGTAACGTGAGCAACATCGGCCACGAGTTCGAACTTTCCTGGAAAGACAAGATCGGTGACTTCAACTACTCTGTCAGCGGCAACCTGGCCACCCTCAAGAACGAGGTGACCTATGTCTATGAGACCCTCACCCGCGTTGCCGGCGGCAGCGGCGGCTCCGGTATCACCACCTACTTCGAGAAGGGCTATCCCATCTGGTACATGCGCGGTTACGAATACGGCGGCGTGAATCCTTCCACAGGCGAGCCTACCTTCGTAGACCACGATGGCAACCCCGATGTGATGAGCGACGGCGACAAGGTGATGATCGGCTCCGGTATTCCGGACATGACCTACGGTATTACCATCAACTTGGGCTACAAGGGCTTCGACCTGGTGGCATTCGGCAGCGGCGCAGCCGGCAACGAGATTGCCTATGCCGTTCCCCGTTCCACCCGTATCCAGGCCAACACCCTGCAGTACATCTTCGACAACCGTTGGCAGAAGGCCGGTGACAACACCCGCTTCCCGAGCGCCAAGCTCAGCAGCTGGAAAGATGCCAGCTACGCCAACTTCCTGGAGAGCTCCGCTTATGTGTTCGACGGTTCCTACTTCAAGATCAAGCAGCTCCAGCTGGGCTACACCCTGCCCAAGAAGTGGCTGGAGAAGGTCTCCATCAACAGCCTCCGCCTGTATGTCTCCCTGGACGACTGGTTCGTATTCACCAGTTACCCCGGCTTCGACCCCGAGGTGTCCGTGAGTTCCAGCGGTCTGGGTATCGATTACGGTCAGTATCCGACCATCAAGAAGACCGTCTTTGGTCTGAACATTTCCTTCTAACCGCATAATGGAGAAAGAATTATGAAACTCAGATATATCATTTCCACAGTTCTTGCCTCTGGTGCTGTTCTGCTCGCAGGTTCCTGCTCCAAGAATTTGGACATCCCCCAGCACAGTGTTGTAGCCATCGACGATTTCTACACCACTGACACCGAGGCCGAAGAAGCCATTGTGGCTGCCTACTATCAGTTCAAGACCGTCCATTCCGGCGGTACCAACAGCGCCGCCTGGCTGATGAACTTCCTGGGCGACGAGCTCTGGGCCGGCGGCGGTTCCCGCGCCGACGGTATCTTCTACCAGTATTCCGAATTCACCTTCACCGACGGCAACAACGTCGTGAAAGGCCTGTATCAGGGTCTATATACCCTCATCTATCGCTGCAACCTGGTGCTGGAGCGCGTAACCGGCGACTCTGCCGTGATGAAACGCGCCCGTGCCGAGGCCCTTGCCATGCGTGCGTGGGCCAACTTCGAGCTGGTCACCCTCTGGGGTACCGCTCCGCTGGTGGACCATATCCTTTCCCAGGATGAATACCTGCAGGCCAACAGCGAATCCACCGGTGTTCTCTGGGCAGCGATCGAGAAAGACCTGGGCGATGCCATCTCCAGCGGCGCCCTGACCGACCAGACCGGCACCTACCGCCTCACCAAGGGCTTTGCCCAGGCCATGCTCGGAAAGGCCCAGCTCTGGCAGGGCAAAAACGCCGAGGCTGCCGCCACCTTCGACCAGATTATCAATAGCGGCAAGTTCTCCCTCCAGGCCGACCTCAAAGACTTCGGCACCATCCGTGGCGATGTCACTCCGGAAGACCTCTTCTGCATGCGGGGTATCGACGATCCTTCCAACAGCGGTCCCAACTCCACCTACCATGGCATGTGGACCGGTCTTCGCGCCGAGAAATATGAGTACAACTACGACAAGTCCCGTCCCGCCACGGCCAACTTCGCCACCTATCCTTTCGGATTCCAGGTGAATGCGACCAAGCCCCTCTATGAGAAGTTCGTGGAGGTGGAAGGTGCCGACGGCTACCGTCTGAACAACTTCATCCTCACTTACCAGCAGATGCAGGACGAGTTCAATACCCGCGTCAAGGACGGCATGTCCATCTACGACTGCGAAGGCTTGTTCAACCGCAAATACATGATCTGGAAAGACAACGGTTCCGCTTACCGCTATCCGCTGCCCGACCACATCATGCGCTATGACGAGGTCCTTTGCTTCGCCGCAGAGGCCCAGTTCCTCGCCGGCAACAAGGACAAAGCCCTGAACTACATCAATCAGCTGCGTACTCGCGCCAAGGCCCCGCTGGCCACTTCCGTGGACCTTCAGGTGATCAAGGACGAGTCCTGGATGGAGCTCTGCTTCGAGGGTCTCCGTTACCAGAACCTCCTCCGCTGGGGTGATGCCCAGGCCAAGCTCACCAACCGGGGAGCCGTCCATCCCGAGCTGCAGCCGGACGGCACTGTGGACTATGTCCGCTACAACCCCGACGGAACCGTGGGTTGGAAGGCCGGCAAACATGAACTGCTTCCTTTCCCGGCCGACGAAATGGCCGTGAACCCGAACATGACCCAGAATGAGGGTTGGAAATAATACATAACAGTTTCCCCGTTCCTGCCCGGTGCCTTCCACAAAGGGCTCCGGGCAGGTTTTTAACACAGACACACGATATGAAAAAAATACTTTCCCTTTTTGCCGCCATGGCCCTGGGCCTTACCGCTTTCGCCCAGCAGAACCTCTTCATTTCCCAGAACATCGAGTCCGGTACCGTGGACGAGAAAGGCTGCGTGACCTTCCGCCTGATCGCTCCGGATGCCAAGAAAGTGCAGATTGCCGGTGACTTTATCAAGAAGGATGTCCAGCAGCACATCGCCGGTATGGTGGGCGCTGGCCAGATTGACATGAAAAAAGGCAAGGACGGCACCTGGACCTATACGTCCAACCCGCTTCCTTCAGAGCTTTACAGCTACACCTTCCTGGTAGATGGCGTTCCCGTGCTGGATCCCAACAACCCCCACGTGTACCGTGACTTCGCCACCGTTACCAACGTGTTCCTGGTGGGCGGCGGCCTGGCCGACCTGTTCAAGGTGAACAATGTGCCCCACGGCACCCTGGTGGCCAAGTGGTATCATTCCTATGGTATCGGCAAGGACCGCAGGCTCAATGTGTACCTCCCGGCCGAATACGATGCCAACCCCTATAAGCAGTATCCTGTGCTCTATCTCCTCCACGGCTCCGGCGGTGACGAGAACGAGTGGACCATCTTCGGCCGCGCCGTCCAGATCATGGACAACCTCATTGCCCAGGGCAAGGCCGAGCCCATGATCGTGGTGATGCCCAACGGCCATGCCGAGATGCAGGCTGCACCCGGTGAGAGCTCCCTGGGTTACTACAAGCCGTTCCATTTCCGTGATCCGGAAGGCAAGTATGTGGCCAACTTCATGGAGATTGTGAACTTCGTGGACAAGAACTTCCGCACCATCCCTGAGAAGTGCGGGCGTGCCATCGCCGGCCTGTCCATGGGTGGCGGTCATTCCGTGTCCATCTCCCGGCAATATCCCAATGTCTTTGACTATGTGGGTGTATTCTCTGCCGGCGGCCGTATTCACGAACTGGACGAGAAGGATCCCGCCAATAAGCTGATTATGGACCAGACACGCACACAGATTGCAAACGGAGTAAAGCAGTACTGGATTGGCGTGGGCCGTGATGACATGCTCTATAGCATCGCGACCACTTATTACGAAGACCTCAAGGCCCTGGGTATGCCCAACCTGACCCTCCGCGAAAGTGAAGGCGCCCATGTATGGAATTGCTGGCGCCTCTACCTGTCTGAATTTGCCCCGCTCCTTTTCAAAAAGTAATTGTAAATGAAACGATTCCTTTATAGTGCAGCCGCCCTCCTTGTGGCCGCTTGCACCAGTTCCCCAAAGAATCTGGCTCCTGAGGCTCTTGCCCCCAAGGTGGACAAGAGCCAGCAGGAGCGGGTCCTGATCACCACCGACCTGGAGGTGGATGACATGAACGGCGTGCTGCTGAGCCTGCTTTATGCCGACCAGTACGACATCGCCGGTATTGTCTGGACCGCCGGCATGTTCCATTTCCAAGGCGACGGCGGCCTGCATACCCTGG
>DGHE01000084.1 GCA_002392525.1 Bacteroidales bacterium UBA3856
AAAAAGGGCGCCGCGAAGGAATCCGTGTGTACGAATTCCTCCGCGGGCCACTTACAGAAGCTTTTGGGCAGGAGTTCTATTCTGCCTTGGCAGAGGCTGCCAGGATGCTGATAGCCGCCTCGTAGTCCAACTCATTTACTTTTACTTCGATGGGCCTTGCGTAGCCCAGGGAAGGATAGGAAGAGTCTGCGCCAAACACGCCGGCGGGGATGTCGTTATCTCCCAGCAGCGCGACGCACATGTCGGCCTGCACCCGGTCGGTGAAGGTGGCGACGGTCTTGAATCCTTGAGAATCACTCATAGCGGTTAAATTTATGGTCAATGGATGAGATGACCCGGGCCAGGTCCCTTGCCAGGCCTTCTGCCTGGAATCCTCCCAGCACCGGGGTAATGGTAATGGTGTCTTCCCAGAGTCTTGCAGCCCGGTTGACGACGCTGCCCAGATGGTAACGGCGGCCTCCGTCCGGCGCTTCGCCGGCGCTCTCATAGCCGCGGCCCTTCATCACTTCTTCTACTCCCGGCCAGAGCTCCGAGGGCTCTCCCTTGATGAATACCTTGCGGGTGGTGTAGCCAAACCGCGGGTACAGGGCGGACATGGCCGCAAATACGCCCAGGATCATCCAGACGGAGTCCCAGCCGCGGCGGAAGGCGACGGCGACGTCTTTCTCCACCATGCCCGACAGCATCAGGATGGCGATGAGCACGGTGAAAATGAGGGTGAGCTGGATAAAGTATTTTACAGATCTTCTGATGTATTTCATACCAGTTGTCGGATGATTTCGTCGGAAACAAAGAAGTGGTCTTCGGGAATGCGGTAGCGGCGCCCTGTTTTGATCAGGGCACCCTCGGCCATGAGCTGCTCAATGCTGCCGGGGAAGCAGTTGGCCTGAAGGAATTCGGCGTCTATTCCGCCAGAGGTCCTGAGGCCCAGCATAAGGGTTTCTACCTTCTCGTCCTCTACGCTCAAGGATTCTTCGGTGTGCGTATAGCCGTCCAGCTCGGCGCTGTTCCAGCTGCGGCTGCGTCCGCTGAAGGAGTGTGCGGCGGGGCCCAGGCCCACGTAGGGGCGGCGCTCCCAGTAGCCTCCGTTGTGGACGGCCTCGAAGCCGGGTTTGGCGAAGTTGGAAATTTCGTAATGGTTGAAGCCGGCTGCCCGCAGTTTTTCGCACAGGATGTCGTACTGGCGGCGGCATACTTCGTCGGGGGCCTCCTCATACTCTCCGTTTTCCAGCCGCATGGCCAGTACGCTGTCTCCTTCCACCGTGAGCTGGTAGCAGGAGATGTGCTCCGGATTCAGGGCCAGGGCCTCGTCGATGGTCTTTTGCCAAATGTCATTGGAGAGGTTGCTGAGCCCGAAGATGAGGTCTATGCTCACATTCTGGAAACCGGCTTCGCGTACCAGGTGGAAGGCCTGCCGGGCGCCCTCGGCGTCGTGGCGGCGGTTCATCCAGCGCAGCAGGGTGTTGTTGAAGGACTGTACGCCCATGCTGATGCGGTTTACGCCCAGCGACCGCAGGCTTTGCAGATAGGGAAGGCCTCTCTCCAGAATGTCTTCCGGGTTTACCTCCATGGTAAACTCCTTGTAGGGTCCTCCCATGCCTACTTCGTCCAGGGTAAGGAGAATGCGGGTGAGGTCTCCCAGCGGGAGCAGGGACGGCGTGCCGCCCCCGAAGTAGAGGGTGTGCAGCTGGCTGTCCATTTCCTTTCTGCGCCGGCGGATTTCCTGGCACACTTCATCCGTATAGCGGCTGAACATGCCTTCTTCCGCGATCTCGGAGTAGAAGTCACAGTAGGTGCAGAAACTTTTGCAGAAGGGAACGTGGATGTAAATCATATTAACGCAGCATGCATTCGGCGCGGCCCAGAAGGCTCTGCTCCGTATATACTTCCAGAGTATAGACGCCCTTGACGAACTCGCCGGTGTCGTTGATATAGATGGACATGTCCACCTCGGAGCCTTCATAGTCCACTTCACGGGAAGCGGTGGCCTGCAGGGCCTGCCCGTCCACGACGAATTCCACGGACTCGTTGTTCATCAGGAGCACGCCGTCAGGATCTTTGACGCGGACGTACACGCGGACAGGGCCGCGGTCGGCCAGGGAGTTCTCTACCAGCGAGAGGCCTGCAATCATGTAGCGGACGCGGCTGTGGCGGTCTCCCTGTTTGTCGTTGCCGTAATATCCGGCGAGGGAGATGGCACGGGCGCGCAGTACCTTGCCGGCGCTCACCTGGGTGGAGAGGTTCTCTACCTGGGCGCTCAGCTCTTCGTTGGCGCGTCGGCTTTCCGCTGCCTCGCGGCGGGCGGCGGCGGCATCGGCCGAGAGCCGTTTGTTCAGGGTGTTGAGGGAGTCAATCTGGACAATGTAACCCTTCATGATGCTGCGGAGGGTGCCCAGCTCTTTCTCGTACTGACGGATTTTGGCGCGGTTGGTGGCCTGGGTCTTGTTCAGCTTTTCGATGAGCATGGCAACCTGTTCGCGGGAGGTGTCCAGCTGGTGGTTGATGTTCTCATAGTCCGAGCTCAGGGTGGAGAAGTCTTGCTGGAGAGCCACCATCTGCTGGGCCAGTTCTGCCTTTTCCCCTTCCAGCTGACTGACAAGCGTATTGCGTTGGTACAGCATGTATCCGAGGATGCAGGCGAGCACTGCGGCTACTGCGGCCAGTGCGGTCATGACGGTTTTGGGACCTTTCTTTTCTTTTCTTTCACGCTCTTCGCGTTCAATTCTTTCGAGCGGATCTTCAGTCATAGCAAGTTGTTTTAGTTTTGGCAAATATACTTATATTTGTGCAAATTTCGTACTATGGCGACAATCTTTTCGGGCCGGGTAGCGTCCCTGAGGGCCCTTATGAGGGAAAATGGATGGGATATCGTCATCCTTACAGGCAGCGATCCGCACGGGAGCGAATACCCCGCCGCGCGGTGGAAACAGGTGGAGTGGCTCTCCGGTTTTACCGGTGAGGCCGGGGACATCGTCGTTACGCATGAGCACGCCGGCCTCTGGACAGATACCCGCTATTTCATCCAGGCTGTGCGTCAGCTGGAGGGCTCCGGAATCGAACTCCACAAGATGCGCGTGCCGGAGCAGGTCCCCATTCCGGAGTGGATTGCCTCCCTGGGTATGGATGAACCCGTCATCGCCCTGGACGGCCTGTGCCAGAGCGTGGAGGCGGTGAGAGAGCTGCAACAGGCGGTGCCATCGGCCCGGATTATCCCGGTGGCGGATATCCTGTCTCCGCTGTGGACCGACCGCCCGGCCATTCCTGTCTCGCCCGTCATCACGCTGGGAGAGGACCTGGTGGGGGAGACCCGGGAAGCCCGCCTGGGACGCCTTCGCAAGTGGCTGGTCCTTGAGGGGGCCGATGCCATCCTTCTTACGGCTCTTGACCAGATTGCGTGGCTGCTCAATGTGCGGGGCACCGATGTGGAGTACAATCCCGTCGTCATCTCGTATTTGCTGGTTACCCTGGACGCTGCTTTCTGGTATGTTCGCAAGGATGCCTTCCAGGATCCCGATTCGGAAACCGCGGCCAGTTTTGAGGAGCTTGAGGCCGATGGCGTTACCATCAAAGATTACGACGAGGCAGACTTTGACCTATCTTCGCTCCGGCTGGACGGAGTAGACCGCATTTGCGTGGATCCGGAGCTTATCAACTACGCACTCCGGGATGCCATCGAGGACGGAGACCTCTTGCCGGAGGTGGTGGAGGTCCCTTCTCCGGTCGCGCTTTGGAAGGCCGTGAAAAACCCGGTAGAAGTGGAGGGCATGCGGGAAGCGCATCTGGAAGACGGCCTTGTCATGGAGCAGTTCCTGTACTGGATTTCGCAGCATGCTGGTTCCGTGAATGAGTGGGAGGCTGCATGCGAACTGGACCGGCTCCGTTCCCTGGTGCCGGGTTACCGCGGAAACAGTTTTGAGACGATATCGGCCTACGGGCCTTCCGCGGCTTTGCCGCACTATATCACCCCGCATACGGGATCGGCCCTCCTGGAGCCTCACGGCCTGTATCTGGTGGACTCCGGCGGTCAGTATCTGTTCGGCACCACGGATATCACCCGTACGGTGCCCCTCGGCCCCTGCACGCCGCTGGAGCGCGAAGATTACACACTGGTGCTGAAAGGGCACATCGGCCTTGCCATGGCTTTGTTCCCGCGCGGAACGGCCGGCTGCCAGATAGATGCCCTGGCCCGCGAGCCGCTCTGGAGGGCCAAACGCAACTTCGGCCACGGTACCGGCCACGGCGTGGGCTTCTTCCTCAATGTGCACGAGGGCCCGCAGGATGTGCGCCAGAACTTCAATCCCCAGCCTCTGGAGCCCGGCATGATTCTCTCCGACGAGCCCGGCCTCTACCGCGAGGGCATGCACGGCGTCCGTCATGAGAACCTGGTACTGGTGCGCCCTGTCGGCGATAACGAGTTTGGCTCGTTCCTGGGCTTCGAGACGCTCACCCTCTGCCACTTCGACACGTCCTGCCTGGAGGTCTCGCTGCTGTCGGCCGATGAACGTATCTGGCTCAACGCCTACAACGCCCATGTCTGCGAGGTGCTCTCTCCGCGCCTCCCCGCCCCCGTCGCCGCCTGGCTCTTCGCCCGGACCCGGCCGATATAGCGCCCCTCTTGCCCGGTTTCAGCGCTGGCACCCTCGGCTCGTCTCAGCACCATCGGCTCGTCTCAGCACCATCGGCCCGTGTCCTGCCCCTCGGCCCGCCTCAGCACCCTCGGCCCGCCCTCTTCCCCCTCGGCCTGTGCCTGCACCCTCGGCCCGTGCCCTGCCCCTCGGCCCGCCCTCTTCCCCCTCGGCCTGTGCCTGCACCCTCGGCCCGTGCCATCGGTGCGCGAATGCCGTTTTTGCTAAGTGATTGAAAATTAGCGCTTTACGAAAACTCCTTCGGGCGTTTTCGACCGGAGGAGAATGCGTAACTTGCTAATATTCAATAATATAACAAAAGCGGGCAAAATTAAACGTTTATTGTTTGTATTTGTTCCGGAAGCTTCCGACCTTCGCATTATGAAGTTGAGGAAGTTTCAAGGGGGTATCCTGAACCATTGTTACCAGCCGTCGGCCGACTGGGGCGTTTTGTTTTATTCCCGCATGGACCACCTTGTCTATTTCACGCTCTACTGCGTTCTGGCCAGGAAGTACGGCATTCAGGTGCTGGCTTTGTGCCAGATGCCGGACCATGTCCACGATTCGGTTGTGGCTAAATCCAAGGAAGACCTTACCGGATTCAAGAAGGAGCTCAACAGCCGTTTTGCCAAAATGTACAACGAGTTCTGTGGAACTACGGGTCCTGTTTTCAAGACACCCTTCGGCAGTGTGCCCAAGAAAGGTGCCAAGGCGGCAAGGACCAATGTGATCTACGTCGCCAACAATGCCGTTGAAAGGCAGCTTGTCACGAAGGCCGAGGAATACCGCTGGAACTTTTTGGCCTATGCTTTCATCAAATACCCCTTTTCCCGGGAGATCATCATCCGCCGCTTGTCAAAAGCGCTGAGGACGGCCGTGAAGGTGGTGACGGCGCAGTACAAGGCAGGCAGGCCGATGAACTATGCACTGCTGAAGCATCTCTCCAAGGATTTGACTCCTTTCGAAGTGGACCAGTTCACAGATTTCATCATCTCAACCTACAACGTCATTGACTACCAGGCAGCCATCCGGCTCTTTGACTCCTACCAGGACATGATGAAAGCGATTCATTCCAACACGGGAAGCGAGCATGATCTCAACGAGGTTTTCCTTGGCCGTACAGACAAGCCTTACGCCCAAATGACCCGGATCCTGATGAAGTACTGTGGCTTTAAAGACATTCACGAGTTCCTGTCCCTGGACAAGAAACGGAAGCAGGAGCTGTATGCCATCCTGCGGAAGCACACAGACGTCATGGATGAGCAAATCTTCCGCTATCTCCACATTCCCTACACGGTTGTGCGCTAGTCTGGTACGAATGTACCATCGGTCTGTTTTCGCTAATCTGCTCATTGTCAGCCGATAACGAAATCTCCTCCGGGCGAAAACGACCGGAGGAGATTTCGTAATACGCTACTAATTAGGCTGTTAGCAAAAACGGATATTGCATGCATCCTATTTGATTTGTACTTATGGCAAAACTATGCTACATTTGTAGCAAGTGAAACCAGTTTTTTAAGTATTATACCATGAGATTAATTGCTAAATTCTCGCTCGTTCTGGTAGCTTTTATGATGACTGCCCCAATTTGCATGACTGCACAAGACAAGACCATTAAAAGGAAAGTTGCCATTGGACGTTTCTCCAATGAAACGCAGTATGCTAAAGGTCTGTTCTATGATAAAGATAACGATCCTATGCGTAAGCAGGCACTCGACATCTTGTCTTCCAAACTTGCATTAAGTGGTAAGTTTATACTCCTTGAGAGGGATGATCTCGATGTTCTGGTAGCAGAGGCTGGTGATGGTATGAACAAGATTGGCGCAGACTACATAATTCTTGGCTCCATCACGGAGTACGGCCGTAAAGCAGAAGGGCAGCAAAAAGTTTTCTCTTCCACTAAGACTCAGACAGTTGAGGCAGGAGTAAGCATTCGGCTGGTAGAAGCATCCACTGGTCTTATCATTTATTCCGACGAGGCGAAGGGCTTTGCTGAAACGTCCACTAAACAGACGCTGGGAATTGGTGGCACTGCCGGATTTGACGCGACCCTCAGCGATAAAGCTATCTCCGCTGCGCTCAGCCAGCTTGTGGAGAATATTATCAATAAGTGCATGGATAAGCCCTGGCGCTCTTATATTCTCTCTGTAGAAGATGGAACCTATATTATTTCCGGGGGCGCGTCTCAGGGACTTGCTGCCGGTGATGTTTTCAACGTATACAAGAAAGGAAAGACAGTAAAGAACCCTCAGACAGGGTTTAATATTGAGTTGCCCGGCCAGAAAATAGGGATGGTGACGGTTGTCTCAACATACGGAGAGACTCCTGAGACAGAAATCTCTTTCTGCACATACGAAGGAGCCGGTTTTGACATAAACAACCTCTCTGAAATATACATATCTGATAAATAATTCATGTCTATGAGAAAATTTATATTATCCTTCCTGGGCGCCATCATTATAACGTCTTGTGGAGTGGGCTCCTATTCCGTCTCCTCTGGAAAAGCAGATGAAGCGATGGTTTCATTTGTCAGCTCCCAAGAAATTGCTATCTCTGTAACTATTGATGGCGAGAATTACAGTCTCGTCAGTGTTAAGGCCGATGCCTGGAAAAAAGACAGAAACATCAAAAAGACCGCAAAGAATACCATTTACATCGCACCAGGACAGCATGAAGTGGCGGTCCAGATAGAAGGAAAGGAAGTTTGTCATAAGAAGATTTTTGTTTCGACACAGGAACACAAAATTATTGAACTATGAGAAGATTGATTGTCCTTGCTGCGGCTGCCTTGCTGTTGTCTTCTTGCGGCGTTAGTTCCTTATACTATTGGGGCGGCACGCAGAGTGGGGCTACCGCCTATGAGAATTTGGCTTATCAGTCCTATGACAAACAGACGCCCAAAAGTCTTTGCAAACTGGTAGCGCTTTATGAGAAAATGGTAACCAAGCCTGGCGGCCTCCGTCAGGTCCCTCCTCCCGGTATTTGTGCCGAATACGGATACCTTTTACTTCAGGGAGAAACTGCCGTTGTCTTTGCTGAGAATGCATCGGCCAGTGAAAAGCAGTTGTTCAAAACGGATGATTACGGTGCCTTCTTTGCAGCGAGAGGCAAGGAGATGCTAGAAAAGGAGATGGAGTATTATCCCGAGTCCGTTAAGTTTATCCAACCACTTATTAAAAAACTGACGAAGTAGCATGAAGAGACTTTTATATATTTGCCTGCTGGCAGTTATTGTCAGTTCATGCGGCCTTACGAGCCGTCTCTCTCGCGAGACCCAATATGCATCCATGTACGAGAACATGCCTACGACAGTTCTTGTAATGCCTCCCATCAATAACACTACTCACGTAGAAGCGAAGGACTTGCTTTATACTTCAATCAGTCGGCCGCTTGCGGAGGCTGGCTATTATGTCATCTCTCCTCTGTTGGCAATGGATATACTTAAATCCGAAAGTGCATACGATTCCGAACTATTTATCGATAAACCTTTAACGGCGTTCCGCGATTTCTTTGGAGCCGATGCCGTGGTGTTCTCTCAGATTGATGACTGGACTAAACGCGGTTTCGGCATAGATACGAAGATTCGGTATATAATCAAGTCGGCTATCTCCAATGAGGTGATCTTTGACAGAACCTGCAATTTACATCTGGATCTTTCCGTAAACTCTGGTAATAGTGGCGCAATCGCAGCACTCATTGAACTGGCGGCATCGGCCATCGTTACGGCAACTACCGACCACATTGTGGCTGCCAGAAAGGCTAATTACTATATCTTCCGAGATATTCCTCGCGGGAAGTATAGTCCGGACTACCTCAAAGACCAAGGGGTGCTGGTAGATGCGAAGGACATTACCGTCACTGTGAAATAAAAAGACAGGCCCCATCGGCCTGTTTTTGCTAACATCCTCATTATCAGCCAATAACGAAATCTCCTCCGGGCGAAAACGACCGGAGGAAATTGTGCAAAATGCTGATAATTAAGCAGTTGGTAAAAACGGCGCAACAGAGTGGCGGCGGAGCAACGGCGTGGCGGTGGCAGAGCGGCGTGGCGGCGGACCGGCGGCAGAGCAGCGGCGTGGCGGTGGACCGGCGGCAGGGGAGCCCCCCGCCTACTTCGCGGCCTCGGCCAGGATGTTCTCCAGTTCGTCGCGGTCCATGTTGCCTTCGAGGCTCATGAAGGTGAAGTCTTCGGCGTCACGGGAGATGAGGATGAGGGAGGAGACCTTTTTACCGTCCCCGGCGGTGAACAGGCGGGTGGTTTCACCGTCCTCCTTGGCCTCGAACAGGAGTTCGAACTTCTTTCCGTCCAGAAGCTTTTTCACATCGGCCTGCAGCTGGACGGCAGCACTCGAATTCTCTTCCACTTCCAGCAGATAAAACCCGGAGAGCGTGTTGATGATGGGCGTGAGGTTCACTTTCTCGCCCTGGCTGTTCTCCATGTCAACATCGGGGAGTTTACCAATCATGCGGAACATGGCGGGGGACACGTAGACGGCGCTGACGCCATTGAGGTCTGAATACTTGTTATAGAGTTCCTTCGCGCTCTGGGCAAAGGCGGAGACTGCAAGGAAAAGGGCAGTCATAAGGGTGAGTATCTTTTTCATTTCCAATAAGCTATTTTGTTGTCAATTTCGGTTTCCTGCTTTTCCAGGATAACGGCGCCTTGCGAAACGGCTTCTCCCATGCGGCCGAATGCCTCTTCGATGGCGGCATAGGCCAGGTACGGGTCCGAGAACGTGTCCTTGGGCTCGGGAGTGCGCAGGGTAGCGGCAAGGCCGATGCCAGCAACTACGGCTACAGAGGCGGCGATGCTCCAGACGGCGGCGTTGTGCCGGCGGGGCAGCCTTACGTGGAGGTCTTCCGGAACGGGGATGGATTCATCGGCCCCGATTCTCTCCCAGTCCTCTGCCGAGAGTTTTTCTATGTCCTCAATGCGTTTCATAGGCGTTGTTTGATTCTTTTGCGGGCCAGGCTCACCTGAACCCTGATGTTAAGCGGACTCAGTCCGGTTTTTTGAGCAATCTCTTCGTAAGACAATCCTTCGAATACCCTCATAAGGAGCAGATGCTTTTGCGTGGGAGGCAGCTTTTCAATGGCATCCTGCACTTCCCGGAGCCTTTCCCGGTTTTCCAGTGCTGTGTCGGGTGGCGCCTCCAGGGCAGCGGCTTCATCGGGTTCCTCCGTGGGCCGGGCCCGCCGGATGCGGTCGATGCAGAGGTTTTTCAGGAGCATCGTTCCGTAGGCCGTCGGGTTCCCGATCATCTCCAGATGGTCCCGGAGGTTCCAGAGCTTGAGGTACAGCTCCTGGACGGCGTCCTTGGCATCGGCCTCGTTCTCCAGCATATAGAAGGCCATGCGGTAGAAGCGAGTCTGAAGGGGCATCCAAACGGTATGGAATACCTGCTCAGTCATTGTTCACGGCGGCCATCAGTTTGTCCAGCGTAACGGAGCCGCGCACGCAGATGATGGTTCCGTCAGGATCCCAGAGAATGCAGTCACGGATTTCATCGCCCCTGTCGATCCCGTAAATGCTGAGCTTGTCTCCGTCGTCTTTTGCTTCCAGGATGAGTTCCATGCCGGAGAGGATTTGCTTCGCTTTCTGGACAAAGCGCGCCTTGACATCGGCCTCGCCATCCTCGAAATCCAGGATGGTGACCCTTTTGATTCTGTTGAAAGCGCGAAGAACCGCGCGGTCTTCCTCGTCGAGGTCGCTGTCGGAGAGGGCGATGGTTTTGAGGAGGGCTACTCCCAGGGGGCCCACCGAGATTCCGTCAAAGCCCTCGTGGTGACGGTACTCATTGATGAGCGTTTGCATCTTGCCTGCCGGGTTTCCCGCCAGGGCCATGGTAACGGCGAATACCGCCGGTCCCAGAAATACTGTAAGAGTGAGTAATAGTTTTTTCATTGTCAATTCTCAAGCGCTTGCATACTAAAGACGCAGTGCCCGGGCATTTGTTAAAAGAAAAAACTAAAAAAAATTACGGGTGGCTGAAATTGCGCGAAGCGAAGGGGAAGGAAATGCGCAGGGCGCTGCGCCAGTACTCCCACGTGTGGCCGCCGTTACGCACGCGCAGCTCGCTGTGGATGCCGGCCGCCTGCATTTTGAGGTGGAGTTCAACGGACAGGCGCATGAGGGCGTCGTCGTCTCCGCAGTCCAGGAACCACGCGACGGTTTTAAGCTGGCCGATGGTCTCTTCGCCGGCGTTGTCCACAAAATCCAGGGCCGAATGTTCCCGCACGGAGAGATCCGTGATGACGAGCTTGCTGCCGGGTTTGTCCGTTCCGCGTACTTCACGGTGCTTGTTGTCCAGCCAGGCGCTCATGCCATAGGCGCTGGAGAACATGTCGGGGTGGCGCTGGGCATACACGATGGAACCGCCGCCGCCCATGGAAAGGCCCATGATGGCGCGCTGCCCTTTGCTGCCGCCGCAACTGAATTTCTTTTCGGCCGCAGGAAGGAGCTCCTGGAAGAAGAAGTCCTCGTAGGGCCAGTTCTCTACATTGAAATAACCGTTCTGATAGCCGTGGACGTCATTGTCACCTGCGTTGGGCATGATGATGACGGCCGGAACCAGTTCTCCGCTGGCAATGAGTTCGTCGGCCACGCTCTTGGCATGGCCGGAGTTCACCCAGTTGGTGTAGTCTCCGTAGAGGCCGTGCAGCAGGTAGATGACGGGGTAGTGCTCCGAGGCCTTGTAGCCGGCGGGGAGATACACATTGTACTTCTGCTCACATCCCAGCTTTTTGCTGGCGATGGACTCGGTGACGACTTTGGAGGGCTGGGCCGATGCTGCGAGCGCGAGCGTCAGTGCCAGCAGGGAGAAGACTAGCTTTTTCATGGTTACGGGTGTACTAGGGTGCCCACCTTCTCTCCGGAGAGGAGCTTGGTGAGGTTGCCGGTGGCGTTCATATCAAAGACGATGATGGGCATCTTGCCGTCGCTGCACAGGGCGTAGGCGGTCTGGTCCATCACCTTGAGATGCTTGGAAATGGCCTCGTCGAAGGAGAGCTCGTCGTACTTGGTAGCGGTGGGGTCTTTCTCGGGATCGGCCGTATAGACGCCGTCCACGCGGGTGCCCTTGAGGAGGGCATCGGCCCCAATCTCGAGGGCCCTGAGCGCCGCACCGCTGTCGGTGGTGAAGAAGGGGTTGCCGGTGCCACCGGCGATGAGGGCTACGCCTCCGCGCTCCATGACCTTCACGGCGTCGTCCCTCATGTAATATTTGGCATGGGGCTCCATGGGGGTGGAGGTGAATACCACGGCGTCTACGCCCTCGGCCTTGATGAACATGCTAAGGGCCAGGGAATTGATGACGGTAGCCAGCATTCCCATTTTGTCTCCGTCCACGCGGTCGAAGCCTTTGCCAACGCCCTGGAGGCCCCGGAAGATGTTGCCGCCGCCGTTGACGATGGCAATCTGAAGGCCGGCCTTGGCTGCAGATGCAATTTCTTTGGCATATTTTTCCAACCATTCGGTTTCCAGGCCCTTACCGGCCGGACCGCCCAGGCTTTCGCCGCTGAGTTTGAGTAAAACGCGTTTGTACATGGATGTCGTGGTTAAATAATTATAACAAAAGTATCGAAATATTGGGAAACTTCCAAGAAAGATTCCTATATTTGCATAATTGAAACAAACCTGACAACAACAATAATGGCTAATTTTTTAACCTCCTCCATCGGCAAGAAGTTCATTCAGAGCGTCAGCGGCGCTTTCCTTATCATCTTCCTGCTTCTTCACGGTACCATCAATTTTTTCTCCGTCATTGATTCCCTTCACGGAAACTTTGGCAAGGTAGCGGCCGACAACATGCCCTACACCCACGGTGACGGCTGGTTCCAGCTGGGCTGCGACTTTATGTCCTCCCCCGTCATCACCATCATGGTTCCCGTACTGGCTCTCGGTTTCCTCATCCACATCGGCTACGGCATCTGGCTCAGCGTCCAGAACTTCCAGCGCCGCGGCGGCGTAAAGCGCTATGAAGTTTCCTCCAAGGCCAAGAACGACAGCTGGAGCGCTAAGAACATGTTCGTGCTGGGTATAGTCATCCTCGGCTTCGTGTTTTTCCACCTCACCCACTTCTGGGCCA
>DGHE01000066.1 GCA_002392525.1 Bacteroidales bacterium UBA3856
CCGTAGATCTCGATGATGCGGCCTTTGGGGTAGCCTCCGATGCCCAGGGCATGGTCCAGGGCAATGGACCCGCTGGGGATTACCTGCGAAGCGTCCCACTCCGGCTGGTCTCCCAGCTTCATGATGGTGCCTTTTCCGTAATCTTTCTCAATTTTGTCGATGGTTGCCTGGAGTGCCTTGAGACGGGCTGCTCCCTGCGTTGCGTCAACTGCTTCTTTTGCCATAATACTACTAAAATAAATCGCGGGTGTCCTGTAAAGCCGCAACTACAAAGTTAAGAAAAATTTCCTTAATTTTGCAACATGAGTCAACTAGAATCCATCACCCGGAAATGGGCCCAGTCCAGCCTCATCCTCCGCATCCTTGTGGGGCTGGTCATTGGCGCCATCCTGGGCCTCACGATACCCGGCCTTACCGGCATCTCCCTTCTCGGAACCATCTTCGTAGGAGCCCTCAAAGCCATTGCGCCCCTTCTGGTCTTTGTCCTTGTCACCGCATCTGTCGCCCAGGCAGGGTCGGGACTGGGAGCACGCTTCCGCACTGTCATCGGCCTGTATCTCGTGAGCACCCTGGGCGCCGCCGTCGTCGCCGCCGCGGGCAGCAAGCTCTTCCCCATCACCTTGAGACTCACGGACGTCGCGGAAGGAAGCGCCCCCAGCGCGCTCGCAGACGTCTTTTCCAATCTCCTCTCCAACCTGGTGGCCAATCCGCTGGCATCCATTGCCCAGGCCAATTACATCGGCATCCTGTTCTGGTCCATCCTCATGGGGCTGGGCCTCCGTACGCTGGCTTCGCGGGAAACCATCCGGATGGTCTCGGACTTTTCCGCCGTCCTTTCCAAGATGGTGAGCTGGATCATCCAGTTCGCCCCTTTCGGCATCCTGGGCCTGGTCTTCTCCGCCGTTTCCGAAAGCGGCATGGAGATTTTCTCCACCTACGGAAAACTGGTTCTCCTCCTGGTGGGGTGCATGCTCTTCAACACGCTCATCCTCAACCCGCTGTGGGCATTTCTTGCCACCCGCTCCAATCCCTATCCCCTGCTCTGGACCTGCCTCCGCGAGAGCGCCGTCCACGCCTTCTTTACACGGTCATCGGCAGCAAATATCCCCATCAACATGCAGCTGTGCAAGAAGATGGGGATCGATGAAGATTTCTATTCGGTAAGCATCCCGCTGGGAGCCACCGTCAATATGAATGGAGCAGCCGTTACAATCACGGTCATGACGCTGGCAGTAGCCCATACGATAGGCGTGCCGGTGAGCCTTCCGACGGCCATTCTCCTGAGCATCGTCGCTACGCTCGGCGCCTGCGGCGCTTCCGGGATTGCCGGCGGTTCGCTGCTCCTTATCCCGCTCGCCTGCTCGTTCCTCGGGATTGGCAACGACATCGCCATGCAGGCGGTTGCCGTGGGCTTTATCATCGGGGTGGTGCAGGATTCCGTGGAGACGGCGCTCAATTCCAGCGCCGATGTCTTCTTCACCGCCACCGCCGAACGGCGGGAGCGCCTCGCAAAGCGTTAAGCCCCGGCCCTGACAATATCCTCGGCGCGGGAAAGAGCCTGCGAGATGTGGCTGCAGATATTCTCCTTGCCCACCACGTCGTCCATGTGGGCGTTCCGCAGCACGCGCATCACGTCCGGATTCACGCCGGAGAGCACCACCTTTACGCCCATCTGCTTACACATCTTGCACATGTTGGAGAGGTTGTGCACACCCGTGGAGTCAATGAAAGGCACCTTACGCATGCGGATGATGCGCACCTTGGCACGGCCGCCCATGTCTCCCATCATTTCCTCGAACTTGTTGCCGATACCGAAGAAATAAGGGCCGTTGATCTCGTACACCTTCACGCCCTCGGGGATGATGAGGTGGTCGAGGTTGCCCTTCACGTCGGTATCGGCCATGGGGTCGATCTCGTCGCTCAGGACAGAGACGTTGGTGGTCTCGGCCATCCGCTTCATACACAGCAGACAGGCAATGATGACGCCCACCTCGATGGCGACGGTAAGGTCGAAGATGACGGTAAGGAAGAAGGTCACGAGCAGCACGATGATATCCGACTTGGGGTTGCGGAGAATCGCGCGGAAGGAACGCCACTCACTCATATTGTAGGATACGACCACCAGGATACCGGCCAGGCAGGCCATGGGGATGTACTGCACCAGCGGCATCAGGAACAGGTAGATGAGCGCCAGCACAATGGCGTGGGCGATACCGGCCACCGGAGTACGGCCGCCGTTGTTGATGTTGGTCATGGTGCGGGCGATGGCGCCGGTGGCGGGAATGCCGCCGATGAGCGGGGACACCATGTTGGCGATGCCCTGTGCGACGAGCTCCTGATTGCTGTCGTGACGGTCGCCGATGACGCCATCGGCCACAGCCGCGGAGAGGAGCGACTCAATGGCGCCCAGCATGGCGATGATCATGGCCGGCTGCGCCAGCCGCGTGATGGTCTCCCAGTTGAGCTCAGGCACGGAGGGCGTAGGCAGGGCCGATGAGATGGTGAAGCGGTCGCCGATGGTCTCGATACCCTCGATACCGAAGTGTTTGAGGCCGAGGGTGGCGAGAGTCATCACCACGATGGCGACGAGGGAGCCCGGGATGCGGCGGCTCACCTTGGGGGTGAGGACGATGATGAGGATGCTCACCACGCCCACCAGGAACGCCCACCAGTTGATGGTGCCGATGTTCTCAGCATACACTACCCACTTGTCCAGGAAGCCGGCCGGAACGCTCTCGACCTGAAGGCCGAAGAGGTCCTTGATCTGCGTGGCGAAGATGGTAAGGGCGATACCGGATGTAAAGCCCACCACAATGGGATACGGGATATACTTGATGATGGTTCCAAGGTGCAGCACGCCCATCAGGATGAGGAAAGCGCCGGCCATGAACGTCGCTATCATGAGTCCGTTCATGCCGTACTCCTGGATGATGCCGTACACGATGACGATGAAGGCGCCGGTGGGACCGCCGATCTGCACCTTGCTGCCGCCGAAGAAAGAGATGAGGAAACCGGCCACGATGGCCGTGAGGATGCCGGCTTCCGGAGAAGCGCCCGATGCAATGCCGAAAGCGATGGCCAGCGGCAGGGCTACGATACCTACGATAACACCTGCAAGCAGGTCCTGGACAAGCGTTTTGCTGTCATACCCACTACGGAGGGTAGTGAAGAGTTTAGGTTGAAAACCTCCCTTAAAGTTCATAAATACTGATACACTAACTAATTCGGCCGCAAAATTAAAAAATTTTATTAACATAAGCTATACTTTTTTCTTAACTTTGCGGAAATTTTTACTGAAATGGCAATCCAGAAACCGTCTATCCCCAAGGGCACCCGCGACTTCGGCCAGAAGGAAATGGCCCGCCGCAACTATATTTTCAATACCATCCGCAGCGTCTTCCGCACCTACGGCTACCAGGAAATCCAGACTCCCGCACAGGAAAACCTGTCCACTCTCATGGGCAAGTACGGCGAGGAAGGAGACAAGCTCCTGTTCCGCATCCTCAACTCCGGAGACGCCTTCGCCGATGTCGATTTTCAGAAGCCCCTCACCTCGCAGGTTTGCGAGAAGGGTCTCCGCTACGACCTCACCGTTCCCTTCGCCCGTTACGTGGTGCAGCACCAGAGCGAGATTTCCTTCCCGTTCAAGCGTTTCCAGATTCAGCCGGTATGGCGGGCCGACCGTCCCCAGAAAGGCCGTTACCGCGAGTTCTACCAGTGCGACGTAGACGTCATCGGCAGCCGCAGCCAGGTCAATGAGCTGGAGCTGGTGCAGATGGTGGACGCCGTCTTCGGCAAGCTGGGCGTACGCGTCGCCATCCACATCAACAACCGCAAGGTGCTCACCGGCTTCGCCGAGATTGCCGGCGCCCCCGACAAAGTGGTGGACATCACCGTCGCCATTGATAAGCTGGACAAGATCGGGCTGGACAAGGTGAAGGAGGAGATGGCCGATAAGGGCCTCCAGGCCGATGGCATCGCCGTCATCGAACAGATTCTTTCCCTAACGGGCAGCTTCGCGGAAAAGCTCACCGCCATGCGAGGCCTCTTCAACGGCGGCAGCGCCAGCGGCGTGGTTTCGGAGATCGGCCTGAAAGGCCTGGACGAGCTCGAGGAGCTCTTCGGCCTCATCGGCGCAGCAGGCGTATCGGCCCCGGTGGAGATGGACCTTTCCCTCGCCCGCGGCCTTAACTATTATACCGGCGCCATCTTCGAGGTAAAGGCGCTGGACTGGGAGATCGGCTCCATCTGCGGCGGCGGACGCTACGACAACCTCACGGGCATCTTCGGCCTGCCGGACCTCTCCGGGGTGGGCATCTCCTTCGGAGCCGACCGCATCTACGACGTCCTCACCGGGCTGGACCTCTACCCCGCCGGGCTGGAGCAGTCCACCACCCTCCTCTTCGCGGTGATGGGGGCCGATGAACTTCGCTACGTACTGCCTGTAGCCAAAGCCCTTCGCTCCCGCGGCGTCGCAGTGGAAGTCTATCCGGAACCGACCAAGCTCAAGAAGCAGTTCGACTACGCCGACAAGAAAAACATCCCGTTCATCTCCATCAACGGTTCCAACGAGATGGAGGCCCGGACGGTGAACATCAAGAACCTGGTTTCCGGTGAGCAGAAGGCTTTCCCGGCT
>DGHE01000040.1 GCA_002392525.1 Bacteroidales bacterium UBA3856
CAGGTGCAGAGTTCGCTTATGCCGACTCCAAGATTACCGTTACCGTCACGGAGAAGGCCCAGGAGGGAGACATCGTCCTGAATCTTGCAAACGGCAAGAGCGTGAACGTTGCCTACACCCTCGTAAAGCCCGTCGTGACCGGCTTCAGCGCCAATCCCGCCGCTGCCGGCTCCGACGTGACAATAAACGGTACGGACCTTGACCTTGTGGCTTCCGTCACCTTCCCGGGTGCCGACGCCGTCGTGGTGGAGGCGTCCGAGACGGAGATCGTAGTGGCTGTTCCCACGGCTGCCGAGACCGGCGCGCTGACCCTGAACCTGAAGAACGGGACCAGCGTGACCACCGGGGAACTCGCCATTGACAAGCCCGCCGGTGCCTACATCGCCGCCTTCCCGACAGATCAGTACAAGAAGGGCGACATGTTTATTGTCGATATCCAGAATGCTGATCACCTTACCGGTGTCCAAATAGACGGAACGGATGTAAATTACCTCTTGACCGGTGATAAACTGTACGTAGTTATTCCGGACTTCGCTAAGGCCGACAGCCAGCTCACCCTGGTTTCGGACAATGGTTCAGTTACTTACACGATGAATATTGATCCAGGCGATAAACTGGAAGTTACGGTCTGGACCGGTCCTTCAGGCCATACGGGAGACTATGCCAGCAACCAGGAACTGGGCGGCGAGGATGACTGGGTGAATGCCGGTCTTCAGGAAGGTGATGAAATTCGCATCTACTTCACTCCCGATGATCCTAGCGACTGGTCAATCCAGGTGTTTGACGGCCACTGGAATGGAATGGGTTATGTAACCCCGAACGGAACTCAGTGGAATGCCGAGAACGATCCCGAAGCCGTAGAGAGAGGCTATGTTTCTTTCCGTGCTAGTGGCGACGCATTCACAGCGCTCACTACCAAGGCGTGGTGGGGCTCCGCTATCATCTTGCAGGGTAAGAATATGGTATTCAGCAGAATTACCTATGTGCATTACTATCCCCAGGAGACCGTTGTCTGGACCGGTCCTTCAGGCCATACGGGAGACTATGCCAGCAACCAGGAACTGGGCGGCGAGGATGACTGGGTGAATGCCGGTCTTCAGGAAGGTGATGAAATTCGCATCTACTTCACTCCCGATAATCCTAGCGACTGGTCAATCCAGGTGTTTGACGGCCACTGGAATGGAATGGGTTATGTAACCCCGAACGGAACCCAGTGGAATGTTGAGAATGATCCGGAAGCCACTGATCGGGGCTATGTATCATTTGTCGCCAGTGGTGACGCCTTCACCGCTTTGACCACGAAGGCGTGGTGGGGCTCCGCCCTTATCCTTCAGGGTAAAAACATGGTATTTGACAAACTGAGTTTTGTCCACATTCCATAGCACTTTTTTCCGGAGGGGGCTGACCCTCCCTCCGGAAACCATTATGAATATGAAAAAACTGGCATACATTTTTATCGGCCTTGCCGGGCTGCTTGCCTGGGCCTGCGGCAAGGATAATACCGGAACGGAGACGGAGGAGCCGTCGGTCCCTGCGGAACTGACGCTGTCCAAGGCATCTTTCGACCTTGACAGGAAGTCACAGACCGTTACCTTTACCATTACCGCCCCTTCCCGCCCTTCCGTGAGCGTGGATGCCGACTGGCTCAAGGCTTCTGTGGGTATTTTCAATAACTACAAGACAACATGCACCGTGACGGTTGAGGCCAACGGCACTTATGATGTTCGGGAAGCTGTTTTAAGCATATCGTCCGGTTCGCTCGAAAAGAGCGTGACGGTAAAGCAGGCCGGCAGGGAGAAGCCCCAGATTATAGAGACGGACATAGCAAAAACCCTGGTAACGGAGAATCCTACCAAAGAGGCGGCGTCCCTTTATAACTTCCTCCTTGCAAATTACGGGAAGAAGACCATCTCCTCCATCATGGCCAACGTGAACTGGAACAACGATGAGGCCGAAAAGGTGTACAAGGCGGTAGGGAAGTACCCGGCAATGAACTGCTACGACTTCATCCATATCCTCTACAGCGGCGCCAACTGGATAAATTATTCCGACATCACCCCGGTCAAGAACTGGCATGACGCCGGCGGTATAGTCTCACTCATGTGGCATTTCAACGTGCCCAAGAGCCAGACTGACGGGACTTCCGAGGTGACCTGCACTCCCTCCGAGACCACATTCCGCGCAACCAACGCCCTTACCGAAGGCACCTGGGAGAACAAGTGGTTCTATGACCAGATGGAGAAGGTTGCCGATGTGATCCTGAAGCTCCAGGATGCAGGAATCGCCGCCATTTGGCGTCCGTTCCATGAGGCTGCCGGAAACTATTACGCCCTTGAGTGGCATGGCACGTCCTGGTTCTGGTGGGGTTTTGACGGTCCGGAAGTGTACAAACGCCTCTGGAACGCCATGTGGGACTATTTCAAGGAGAGGGGCATCCGCAACCTAATATGGGTATGGACCGCACAGGACTATAACGGAGACCCGTCCAAGTATGATTCGGACGCCCCCTTCTACCCCGGAGACGACCGCGTTGACGTCGTTGCCAGGGACATTTACGGCAAGGATGCCGATGTGAACCTGAACGACTTTGTATCGGCCCAGAACGGATATCCCCACAAGATGATTGCCCTTGGCGAATGCGGTAAGGACAATGGCACCGATTATGGCCTCATTTCCGACATCTGGGAGGCCGGCGCCACCTGGTCATGGTTCATGGTCTGGTACGGAGCCAACATGGAAGGTGCCGGTTGGTGGAAGGATGCCCTTGAGAATGAAAATGTAATTACAAGGGATCAGGTAAGTATTGAATAGAAAGAATATGAAAAGAATGTTTCCTGTTCTGATTGCCGTTCTTGCAGTTGCTGCATGTGGAAATAACAGTGGCGGCACCGGCGAGGTTGAACCCGATGTGACCGCTCCTTCAGCGATAACTGTATCCCAGCCGTCAATATCGGCCACAGCGGACGGCGGTACTTTCACCGTGAACGTAAAGGCCCCGGTACGTCCCGCGGTATCAGGGACCACGGACTGGGTGAGCGCAAAGCTGGGCATTTTCAAGGACTATTCCACCGTGCTCACCGTGACGGTGGCGAAGAATGCCGGGTATGAGCCTAAGTCGGCAGATGTGGTTTTATCGGCCTCCGGAGTGCCCGACGTCAGGATTCCCGTGTCCCAGGCCGCGCGCGAGGTTATAAAAGACCCCGAACTGCCGGCTAACGCTGCCGTTGCCCGTACGCTGGAGCTGGGCCTTGGCTGGAACATGGGCAACCACTTTGATGCTTATGCAAATGGAGTGGCAAACGAGACTGCCTGGCAGGGAAAATCGGCCACGCAGGCCACTTTCACGGGGCTTAAGGCCAAAGGCTTCACCAGCGTCCGTATCCCGGCCACCTGGATGGGACATATAGGAGAGGCCCCCGACTATACCCTTGACGAGAAATGGCTCAATCGTATTTATGAGGTCGTTGGATTTGCAGAGAATGCCGGACTGAATGTTATCCTTAACACCCACCATGATGAAGACCATGGAGAGAATGACGGCAATCACTGGCAGAACCTCAAGGGCGCCGTGGACAACGAGGAGGTAAACAAGCAGGTGAAGGCGGAAATCGCGGCTGTCTGGACCCAGATTGCCGAAAAGTTCAAGGACAAGGGAGACTTCCTCATGCTGGAGTCCTTCAATGAGCTTATTTATGGCAATGAGTGGTCTTCCAAAAAGGACGATGAGAAGCGCTGCAACGTGATTAACGAGTGGAATCAGGTGTTTGTGGATGCAGTTCGTGCTACCGGAGGCAATAACGAAACCCGCTGGCTGGGCGTTCC
>DGHE01000174.1 GCA_002392525.1 Bacteroidales bacterium UBA3856
ACCTTTGTCATGAACGTGGGCTCCATTCCCCTGTCCGGCACCTACAAGGTGGGAGACGGCGAAAAGACCGTAACCCTCACTTTTGGCAAGACCATGCAGTTCTTCTGCATGACCGGTACCCTGGAATCCAGCCTGAACGGCGCCAAGATGCTCTTCCCTGCCAACAAGACCGTCGCCTTCCTCAAGAAGGTCGCTGCCAAGATTGGCCAGTCCTCCAGTTCGGTGGGCGCCATTGCCAAACTGGCCGATGGTTATGACAACTTCAAGGTGGGATTCAAAATGAGCAAATAGTCCGTGGCGCTTAAACGTCTGACTAGCAACACTTTAGCACAACTGACGGGTGTCGTTTTGGCACCCGTCAGTTGTGCTAATTGGTTCAGAATAAGCGACTTAGCCGCCACGAATAAACATTTTTGCCAAGATTCGGAGAAGAATTAGTATCTTTGTTCTCTATGAATTTCGTTCACCTGCATGTCCACACCCAGTACTCCATTCTGGACGGACAATCCTCTATAGAAAACCTATTCAACCGGGCCGAAGAGCTGGGGATGCCGGCGCTGGCCATCACCGATCACGGCAATATGTACGGCGTAAAAGAGTTCTTCAAGTACGCCAAGAAGCATCCGAATGTGAAGCCCATCATCGGCTGTGAGATCTACGTTTCCAAAGGGGATCACAGGGTGAAGGAAAAGGGCTATTACCACCTTATCCTTCTGGCAAAGAACTATGCAGGATACCTCAATCTGGTGAAGATTGTCTCCGAAGGGCACATCAACGGCATGTACTACAAGCCGCGCGTGAGCCACGAGGTCATTGAGAAGTACCACGAGGGCCTTATCTGCTCATCGGCCTGCATGGCGGGCGAGGTGCCGCGCGCGATTCTGGCGCACGACGACAAGGCGGTGGAAGAGGCCATCCTGTGGCACAAGCGCGTGTTCGGAGAGGATTACTACCTGGAGGTGATGAAGCACAAGACGGAGGTTCCGGGCCTGGACAACGACCTGTACCAGAAGCAGTGCTACTACACCGACGAAATCTTTAAACTGGCAGAGAAATATGGCATCAAGGTCATTGCAACCAATGACGCCCACTTCGTGAACAAGGAGGACGGCCCCGTACACGACCGCCTCATCTGCCTCACGACCAACGCCTACATCGACGACCCGGACCGCCTGCGCTATACCCAGCAGGAATACATCAAGACGGAGGAGGAGATGCTCTCCTTGTTCCCGGACCATCCGGAGGCCCTTTCCAACACACTGGAGGTGGCCGACAAGATTGAAGTATACTCCATCGACCGGGACCCGGTTCTTCCTGTGTACGAGATTGATCCGGCTTTCATGGCACACATTGACGAGTACCTGGAAAAATACAAGGATATCATCGATGCAGGCCGATGTGACAAGCACGGTACCTACCGCGGAGACGGATTCTGCCATTCGGTGGCATACCTTTGCCATCTCACCTACCAGGGTGCGCACCAGCGCTACGGAGAAACCCTCAACCAGGAGCAGGAAGAGCGCATAGACTTTGAGCTCAAGACCATCTGCCGAATGGGTTTCCCGGACTACTTCCTCATTGTGCAGGACTATATTGCAGCATCCCGCGCCATGGGTTCCATGGTGGGCCCGGGCCGTGGATCGGCCGCAGGTTCGGTGGTAGCCTACTGCCTCAAGATCACCAACCTGGATCCCATCCGTTACCAGCTCCTGTTCGAGCGCTTCCTCAATCCGGACCGTATCTCCATGCCGGATATCGACGTGGACTTTGAAGATCTGAGCAAGGCCCACCAGTACGTGGAGGACAAGTACGGCACCAGCCACGTGTCCCGCGTAATCACCTTCGGCACCATGGCGGCCAAGAGCGCCATCAAGGATGTGGCGCGTATCAGCCGGCTGTCCATCGACGAGAGCAACCGCCTCACCAAGATGGTTCCGGACCGCCTGAGCGAGAAGAAAGAGAAGGAATACCCCTTCAACCCCAAGCTGGACGAGCTTAAACCCGGCTTCAAGATGGTGGAGAAGGAGGTGGACGGCGTCAAGAAAACCTACCAGGTGGGTATGGAAGACGTAGATGTCAAGATTACCCTCAAGAACTGCTACCGTCTGGTGCCGGAGTTCATCGAAGAGCTCAAAAACGGCCCCGAGATCAACAAGGAGGTGCTCAAGTACGCACAGGCCCTGGAAGGCTGCGTGCGTCAGGTGGGTGTGCATGCCTGTGCCACCATCATCGGCCGAGGAGACCTTACGGACTACCTGCCCATCTGCCTGTCCAAGGATAAGGAAACGGGCCTGGATGTGCGTACCTCCCAGTACGACGGCCACTATATCGAGGACGTGGGTATGCTTAAGATGGACTTCCTGGGTCTCATTACCCTGTCCATCATCCACAACTGCCTGGACCTCATCAAGGAGCATCATGGGGAAGACATCGACATTGAGGCCATTCCCATTGACGACAAACCCACCTATGACCTTTACGGACGCGGAGACACCACTTCCGTGTTCCAGTTCGAATCCGAGGGCATGAAAACGTGGCTGCAGAAGTTGCGCCCGTCCCGTTTCGAGGATCTCATTGCCATGAACGCCCTCTATCGGCCCGGTCCTATGGATTACATTCCGGACTTTGTAGCCCGTAAACTGGGAGAGCAGGCCATTGAGTACGACCTCCCCGAGATGGAGGAGTTCCTGGAGGACACTTACGGCGTTACGGTGTATCAGGAGCAGGTGATGCTGCTGTCCCAGAAGCTGGCCGGCTTTACCAAGGGTGAGGCTGACAAGCTGCGTAAGGCCATGGGTAAGAAGCAGATCGACATCCTGAACT
>DGHE01000060.1:0-7545 GCA_002392525.1 Bacteroidales bacterium UBA3856
ATCTCCAACTTCAAACTCCGTAAGGGCATGCCCATCGGCGCCAAGGTAACCCTCCGCGACGTCCGCATGTACGAGTTCCTGGAGCGTCTCATCCGCGTGGCTCTGCCCCGTATCCGCGACTTCAACGGTATCTCCGAGAAGATGGATGGCCAGGGTAACTACACCCTCGGTATCAAGGAGCAGATCATCTTCCCCGAAGTTGAGATTGACAAGAACCCCCGTATCCACGGTGTGGAAATCACCTTCGTGACCACCGCCAAGTCCGACGAAGAGGCTCACGCCCTTCTCAAGGCCTTCGGTCTTCCTTTCAAGAAACACAATAACTAAGATAGTAGCATGGCAAAGGAATCAATGAAAGCTCGCGAGGTTAAACGCGCGAAATTAGTTGCTAAGTACGCCGCCAAGCGCGCAGCTCTGAAAGAGGCCGGTGATTACGCCGCCCTTGACAAGCTCCCCAAGAACGCCAGCCCCGTACGTCTCCACAACCGCTGCTCCCTTACCGGTCGTCCCAAGGGTTATATGCGTGAATTCGGCCTCAGCCGTATTCAGTTCCGCGAAATGGCCTCTCAGGGCCTCATCCCGGGCGTCAAGAAGGCCAGCTGGTAATCTCTAGAAAGACATTATTCATTAATTAACAATCGGATATCGGGCGCCCCAGCGACGCCGGTCCACAAAAAGACAAAAAAATGACTGATCCCATTGCAGATTTTCTGACCAGAATCCGTAACGCTTACAGCGCCGGCAAGAAGGTGGTGGAAGTTCCCGCTTCCAACATGAAACTTGCCATCACCAAGATTCTGTGCGACAAGGGTTACATCCTCAGCTACAAGGTTGTGGAAGGTACTCCCTACAACACCATCAAGATCGCTCTCAAGTATCACCCGGAGACCAAGGCTGCTGCCATCAAGAGCATCCAGCGCGTAAGTACTCCCGGTCTGCGTAAGTATGCCGATGTCGCCAACATGCCCCGCGTCCTCAATGGCCTGGGTATCGCTGTGCTGTCCACTTCCAAGGGCGTGATCACCGACAAGGAAGCCAAAGAGCTCAACGTTGGCGGTGAGGTTATTTGCTATGTATACTAATCAACGAATCTACACTTATGTCAAGAATCGGTAAATTACCTGTAGTCCTTCCGGCCGGTACCAAGGCAGAGCTCCTGGACGGCAATATCGTGAAGGTGAAAGGCCCTAATGGCGAAATGTGCCAGAAGGTGGATCCGGATATCACCGTGACCATCGAGGGAAATGAAATCAAGTTCACCCGTCCGAGCGACCTCCCCCGTTTCCGCTCCATGCACGGCCTCTATCGCGCCCTTGTCCACAACATGGTGGTGGGTGTGAGCGAAGGCTTCACCATCAAGCAGGAGTTCGTGGGTGTGGGTTACCGCGTGGCTGCTCAGGGCCAGCTCCTGACCATGGCCGTGGGTTACTCCCATGACATCCAGATCATGCTGCCCAAGGAGATCACCGCTGAGACCCCCCAGGTCCGCAAAGGTGAGAACCCCATCCTTATCCTCAAGAGTGCAGACAAGCAGCTGATCGGCCAGGTGGCCGCCAAGATCCGCTCCTTCCGTCGTCCTGAACCTTATAAGGGCAAGGGTATCAAGTTTGTGGGCGAACAGCTCCGTCGTAAGGCTGGTAAAACTGCTTCGGCCAAATAATTAGGAGGATAGAATTATGGCATTGAATAGAATTGAAAGAAGAAGACGGATTCACTATCGCATCCGCAAGCATGTCAACGGCACTGCCGAGCGTCCCCGCATGGTCGTGTTCCGCTCCAACAAGCAGATCTACGTCCAGGTGGTGAACGACCTCGAGGGCAAGACCCTGGTGGCTGCCGCCTCCAATGACAAGGCCCTGGCCGCCCAGACCAAAGGCAAGAACGGCATCGATGCCGCCGCCATCGTCGGCAAGGCTATCGCCGAGCGCGCCCTCGCAGCCGGTATCAACCAGGTTGCTTTCGACCGCGGAGGTTACCTCTTCCACGGCAGAGTTAAATCTTTGGCCGATGCTGCCCGTGAAGGCGGCCTCGTATTCTAATCCCTGAGACTACTATGGCAAATTCAAATGTAAAAAGAGTAAAGACCTCTGACCTTGAACTCAAGGACAGACTGGTAGCCATCAATCGTGTTACCAAGGTCACCAAGGGCGGCCGCCACTTCCGCTTCGCCGCCATCGTCGTAGTAGGCGACGAGAACGGTGTCGTAGGCTACGGTCTCGGCAAAGCCAACGAAGTCACTGCTGCTATCGCCAAGGGCGTGGAGGATGCCAAGAAGAACCTGGTGAAGGTTCCTGTCATCAACACTACCATTCCTCACGAGCAGGTCGCCAAGTTTCGGTGGCGCCGAGGTTTTCATGAAGCCCGCAGCCCCCGGTACCGGTGTAAAGGCCGGTGGTGCTATGCGCGCCGTGTTCGAGAGCGCCGGTGTCCAGAACGTTCTGGCCAAGAGCAAGGGTTCTTCCAACCCTCACAACCTGGTGAAGGCTACCATCGCCGCTCTTACCGAGATGCGTGACGCCTACACTGTGGCCGGCCTTCGCGGCGTTCCCATGAGCAAAGTTTTTAACGGTTAATACTTGAGAGATTATGGCAAAGCTTAAGATTACCCAGGTCCGCTCCAAGAATGGAGAGACCAAGCGTCAGATCGCTAACCTCAAGACTCTCGGTATCCACCGGATGCACCAGACCGTGGAAGTGGAGGATACTCCCATCACCCGCGGTATGCTTGAAAAAGTACAGCATCTGGTTTCTTATGAAGTAATTGACTAAGAGGAGGATTAGAGATGAAACTTGAAAATCTGAAGCCCGCAAAGGGCGCTACCCATAACAGCAAGCGCGTCGGTCGCGGCCAGGGTTCCGGTAAGGGCGGCACTGCCACCCGTGGTACCAAGGGCGCCCAGGCCCGCGCCGGTTACGAGCACAAGGTTGGTTTCGAAGGTGGTCAGATGCCTATTCAGCGTCGTCTGCCCAAGTTCGGATTCAAGAACCCTACCCGCGTAGAGTTCAAGGCTGTCAACGTCGCCACCCTGCAGGCCCTCAGCGAGAAGCTGGGCGTGAAGAGTCTCGACGTGGATGCCCTGATCGCCGCCGGTATCGCTTCCAAGGGAGACCTTGTGAAAGTTCTTGGCAACGGTGAAATCACCGCCGCCATCGAGGTGAAGGCCAACGCCTTCTCCGCATCTGCTACCAAGAAGATTGAGGCTGCCGGAGGTAAAGCAATCGTTACTGAATAAGGCTACTAGCGATGAAGAAGTTTATTGAGACACTCAAGAATATCTACAACATCGAGGAACTGCGCAAGCGGATCGGTTACACGATCCTGCTTGTGCTGGTTTACCGACTGGGTAGCTTCATTCTCCTCCCCGGCCTCGATCCTGAGGTCCTGAAGGGTGGTATCAGTGGCACCCAGGAGGGTCTCGTCGGCCTTCTCAATATGTTCTCCGGTGGTGCCTTCGGTAATGCATCCATCTTCGCCCTCGGTGTTATGCCGTATATCTCGGCATCGATCATCGTCCAGCTTCTGGGCATGTTCGTTCCCGCTTTCCGCAAAATGCAGATGGAAGGTGAGAGCGGCCGCCGGAAGATGAACCAGATCACCCGCTATCTTACCATCGCTGTCCTCGCCATCCAGGGTCCCGCCTACGTGGCCGGCATGATTCCCGCCGCTGCCCGTACCGTTACCTGGAGCCCCTTCGTGTTCAACCTGGTGGCCACTGTGATCCTCATGGCCGGCTCCATGTTCGTGATGTGGCTTGGCGAGCGTATCACCGACCGCGGTATCGGCAACGGTATCTCCCTCATCATCATGATCGGTATCGTCGCCCGTCTGCCCTACGCCCTCTTCGCCGAGGGAGTGCAGAAGTTCACCGGCAACGGTGTGGGTGGTCCTCTCCTGTTCATTGTGGAAATGGTTGTCTGGGTGCTTGTCATCCTCGCTGCCATCGCCCTCGTGCAGGCTGTCCGTAAAGTTCCCGTGCAGTATGCCAAGCGTGTCATCGGCAACAAGCAGTATGGCGGCGTACGTCAGTACATCCCGCTCAAGATCAATGCTGCCGGCGTTATGCCCATCATCTTCGCCCAGGCCCTGATGATGTTCCCGATGCTGCTGGGCCGCTACGATGCCACCCGTGGTATCGCCGCCGCATTCTCCAGCTACACCACTGTTTGGTATAACCTCGTGTTCGGCTTCCTCGTAATCGTCTTCACGTACTTCTATACCGCCGTTACGGTGAACCCCACCATGATGGCCGAAGACATGAAGAAGAACGGTGGCTTCATCCCCGGTGTCAAGCCTGGCAAGAAGACCGCTGAATACCTGGACGATATCATGACCAGGGTCACCCTCCCGGGTGCCTTCTTCCTGGCCTTTATCGCCTGCATGCCGGCGCTTGCCAACGTGATGGGTGTGAACAACCAGTTCGCCAGCTTCTTCGGCGGCACCTCGCTGCTGATCATGGTGGGCGTAATCCTGGACACCCTCCAGCAGATCGAAAGCTATCTGCTCATGCGCCACTACGACGGACTCATGAAGACCGGCCGTCTCACCGGCCGCTCTGGCATGTAATTTTTTGAATGTAAGAAAGAAGAACGATATGTTCAGGCCTAAGACTGAAGAAGAAATCGAACTGCTCCGGATCAACGGTGACCTGGTGTCCCGTACCCTGGCCGAGGTTGGTAAGCTGGTCGCCCCAGGTGTGACAACTGCGAAGTTGAATGAGGTGGCCGAGACCTTCATCCGTGATCATGGTGCCGTTCCTTCCTTCAAAGGTTTCGATGGCTTCCCTGCAGCTCTCTGCATGAGCGTGAACGATGTTGTCGTGCACGGTTTCCCGTCCGACCGCCCTCTCGAAGAAGGTGACATCGTTTCCGTGGACTGCGGAACCCTGTACAAAGGCTACAACGGTGATTCGGCTTACACCTTCCCGGTCGGGGAGGTGGATGCCGAAACCCGGAAGCTCCTGGATGTCACCAAGGCATCCCTGTACAAGGGAATCGAGGCTGCCGTGGCAGGCAATCGCACAGGCGATATCGGATACGCGGTGCAGTCGTACGCTGAGTCGTTCGGTTTCTCCGTTGTCCGCGAACTCGAAGGACACGGAGTAGGCAGGGAGATGCACGAGGAACCCGGTGTTCCCAACTATGGGAGAAGGGGTCACGGCGCTCGCCTTGTAGACGGAATGACCATTTGTATTGAGCCGATGATCTGTGCTGGCGGCAGAGGTGTGTATCTTGCAAGAAATGGTTGGGCAGTACACACCGCCGATCACAAGAACGCGGCGCATTACGAGCTTACGGTTGTTGTCCGTAAAGGCCGGGCCGAACAACTTTCGACCTTCGACTACATTGAGAAAGATGGTTCCATTAAATTCTAAAGTGACTTTTTGACTATGTCCAAACAAGTAGCTATCGAGCAGGACGGAACGGTGATCGAAACCCTCCCCAACGCGATGTTTCGCGTAGAGCTGGAAAACGGTCATGTCCTCCTCTGCAACATTTCAGGTAAGATGAGGATGAACTTTATCCATATCCTTCTCGGTGACCGGGTCAAAGTTGAGATCTCGCCTTACGATTTAACAAAAGGAAGAATTTCTTTCAGATACAAATAAAAACTAGATAACGATGAAAGTCAAGACCTCCATCAAGAAACGCAGCGAAGACTGCAAGATTGTCCGGCGTAAAGGCCGCCTGTACGTTATCTGCAAGAAGAACCCCAAGTTCAAGATGCGCCAGGGTTAATAAGTGTAACTAATAAAAGTACAGATAGAATATGGCTAGAATCGCCGGTGTTGATTTACCCAACAACAAACACGGAGTTATAGGTCTCACCTATATCTACGGTATTGGCCGCAGCAGTGCCCAGACTATCCTGGACAAGTGCGGCATCGACCCCACTATCAAAGTCGGAGACTGGAACGACGAGCAGATCGCCGCTATCCGTGCCCTCATCAACGACGAGTTCAAGATTGAGGGTGAACTCCGCTCCTCCGTCCAGATGGACATCAAGCGCCTCATGGATATCGGTTGCTACCGTGGCATCCGCCACCGCGCAGGCCTGCCTGTGCGTGGCCAGAGCACCAAGAACAACGCACGTACCCGCAAGGGTAAGAAGAAGACCGTTGCCAACAAGAAGAAAGCAACCAAGTAAAGTCTGATCAGTTATGGCAAAGAAAACTACAACTACCAAGAAAAGAGTTGTCAAGGTGGAAGCTACGGGCCAGGCCCATATCTCCTCTACCTTCAACAACGTCATCGTTTCCCTGTGCAACGCCCAGGGTCAGGTGATCAGCTGGTCTTCCGCCGGTAAGTGCGGTTTCCGCGGCTCCAAGAAGAATACTCCTTACGCCGCCCAGATGGCCGCAGAAGATGCGTCCAAGACCGCCTTCGACGCTGGTCTCCGCAAGGTCAAGTGCTATGTGAAGGGCCCGGGTGCCGGTCGTGAGAGCGCCATCCGTACCATCAACAATGCAGGTATCGTGGTCACTGAGATCATCGACGTTACCCCTATGCCGCACAATGGTTGCCGTCCTAAGGGCCGCCGTAAAGTTTAATTTTAATTAAAGAAGAACTATGGCAAGATATACTGGTCCTACCACTCGCATCGCCCGTAAGTTCGGCGAGCCCATCTATGGCCCTGACAAAAACTTCGAAAAGAGAAATACCCCTCCCGGACAGCATGGCCTTGCTGCCAAGCGCAAGAAGCAGAAGGAGTATGGTACTCAGCTGAAGGAAAAGCAGAAAGTGAAGTACATGTACGGTGTGCTGGAGCGTCAGTTCCGTAACACCTACGCCCGTGCCGCCCGCATGAAGGGCCAGACCGGTGAGAACCTCATCCTCCTGCTCGAAGCCCGTCTGGACAACCTGGTGTACCGTCTCGGTATCGCCCCCAGCCGTGCCGCTGCCCGTCAGCTGGTCCTCCACCGTCACATCACCCTCGACGGTGTCGTCTGCAACATCCCCTCCTGCCAGGTGAAGCCCGGTCAGGTAATCGCCGTCCGTGAGCGCTCCAAGAGCCTCGAGGTCATCACTAACAGCGTAGCTAACGCCACCAAGTATTCCTGGCTGGAGTTTGACGCTGCTTCCCTCTGCGGCAAGTTCCTGAACGTTCCCGCCCGCGAGGAGATTCCCGAGAGCATCAACGAGCAGCTCATCGTTGACCTCTACTCCAAGTAACAGAATTTAACACCAGAAACATTATGGCAATCTTAGCATTTCAAAAACCGGACAAGGTGATCATGCTTGAAGGCACCGAGACCGTGGGACGCTTTGAGTTCCGGCCCCTGGAGCCTGGCTACGGCCAGACCATCGGCAACGCTCTCCGTCGCATTCTGCTCGCCTCCCTGGAAGGTTTCGCTATCTCTCAGATCCAGATTGCCGGGGTACAGGACGAATTTCAGACTATCCCCGGTGTCATCGAGGGAATGCAGGACATCATTCTGAACCTGAAGCAGGTACGCTTCCGCAGAATGGTTGATACTGTAGACTCCGAGGTGGCGAACATCACCATCAGCGGCAAACAGGAATTTACCGCTGAGGACATCTCCAAAG
>DGHE01000060.1:7595-8186 GCA_002392525.1 Bacteroidales bacterium UBA3856
TGTCTTCTTTCAAGGTGTTGAATCCTGAGCTGCACATCTGCTCCCTGGAGCCTTCCGTAAAGATCACCATCACCCTGACCATCACCAAGGGTCGCGGCTTCGTACCCGCCGAGGAAGAGCGTGACGAGAATACGCCCATCGGAACCATTCCCGTGGACGCCATCTACACCCCTATTCGCAAAGTCAACTGGACCGTGGAAAACTACCGCGTGGAACAGAAGACGGACTACGAAAAGCTCAACCTGGAGATTGTCACCGACGGTTCCATCTCCCCGGAGGCTGCCCTGCAGGATGCAGCCAACATCCTCATCTACCATTTCAAGCTCTTCACCGACGACAAGAAGATCGCCATCGAGTCTTCCGTAGAAACCGAAAGCAAGGAGCTTGACGAGGAGTCCCTGAGGATGCGTCATCTCCTCCTCACCAAGCTTTCCGACATGGGCCTCTCCGTGAGAGCCTTCAACTGCCTCAAAGCTGCCGATATCGATACCTTCGCAGACCTTGTGTCCTACAGCCGCGCAGAGCTCATGAAGTTCCGCAACTTCGGCCGCAAGTCTCTGAACGAGATCGACCTCCTGGTAGAGAAGATGA
>DGHE01000079.1 GCA_002392525.1 Bacteroidales bacterium UBA3856
CTGAGCCTGGGCAGCGACAGCGCCCAAAAACAGGGCGGCAAAAATCAGGGAAACAATCTTTTTCATAACATTGGCGTTTAGTGCATGGCAAAGATAGCAAAAACCTTGCTGCAAGGGTGAGCGGCATAGCCCAAATGCTTTCAATTATCCGTCAAAAAACCGGCCCGCATCCAGAAGACGCGGGCCGGCATAACATCTATTTAATCAGGAAACGATTAATAGCCAGGGTTCTGGACCAGGTTCTCGTTCACGGAAGTGGCGGAGTACGGGAACGGCATCAGCTCGTGCTTGCCGGCCTTGAAGCCGTGCTCAAGCTTGGAGTTGTTCTTTTCGTAAACCACATAGCCTTCGTGCGTGGCAGCGCCATCGGTGAACATGCGGTCTCTCTGCATAGGATGCTCCTCACCCATGGAGGCAAGCTCCTTGGCGGCGTCACCCCAGCGGACCAGGTCGGCCCAGCGGCAGCCTTCGTTGAACATTTCCAGGAACTTCTCGTTCTTGACCTCGGTCATGTTGAGCGTGGTGCTCACGTGCTTGGCACCGGCACGGGTCTGGATGGCGTTCAGGGCGGCCAGACCGGCACCGGAAGTCTCACCCAGCTGGGCGCAGGCCTCGGCATACATCAGGAGCACCTCTGCGTAACGCATCAGGTGGAAGTTGCGGTCGTTCCACATACCCTGCTGGATGTCCTTGGCCAGGCTGATGGTCTTCCAGGTCAGGTAACCCTCGACGCAGAACATACCGGCAGCCGTGCTGGATCCGCGGGCGGGATCTTTCTTCTTGTCTTCCAAGGTAGGATAATCCTTGTCGGTAGGATAGGCCAGGTCGGTCTCGGGATTGCCGCTGATGCCGATGGCTTCGTCATAAGTCTTGATGAAAGCCTTGCGGCGGTCGGAATCCATGCCGTCGTTGTTGATCAGGGCCTCTGCGTACTTCTTGGTTACACCGGAGAAGCCCCAGCCCTGGTTGTACATGGCGGAAGGAATGCCGGCCGTGTGGTCCCAGCGCCAGTTGCCGGAGTGGGCGGCCATCCAGGTGGTGTGCACGATCTGGGCGGTAACACCGCTGCCCCAGACAGGAATGGAGCTGTTGAAGTCGATGTTGTACTCGAAGATCTTCTCCGCGCTACCGTCGCCTTCCACTTCCCACAGGGAGTGGAGCTTGTTACCGGGAACGAGGGCATATTTGCCGGAGTTGATCACCTTTTCGAGGTCGCTCTTGGCACCGTTGTAGTCGCCCATGAACAGGCGGGCCTTGCCGGCGAAGGCATAGGCAGCGCCCTTGGACCACCTGTAGGTGAGAGCCTTGTCGTCGACGCTGGCCCTTTCGGTAAGGTCTGCGGCGGCAGCCTCAAGTTCCTCGGCGCACCACTTGAGGAGCTCCTGATGGTCGGAGTTACCGGGCTTGTCGGTAGCACTAAGCACATGGTCTACGAGCGGCGGGGTGCCGAAGGCGATGGCCAGATACAGATGATAGGCGGCGCGCATGGCACGGGCCTGGGCGATCAGGTCTTTCTTGGCAGGGGTGCTGGGCTCGAAGTTGTCTATGACCAGGTTGGCCGTATAGATAATCTGATAGGACTCTCCGTAGAAGGTGGAGCAGACCTCATTGGTGACATCCGTACGGAAGTCGGAGAGCTGTCCGGCATAGTCGCAGTCGCCGTACTGGCCGCCACCGGCGTACACATCATCGCCGGGAAGGCTGAACAGGTAATTCAGCGGGACATAGATACGGTAGTTACCTGTGGTGCGGATGGCCTGGTCGTACATGGACGTCACCGCAGACTGGCAGCTTTCGTCGGACCCGTCATAGAAGGCCTCGTAGGAGACCACACCCTTCTGCTCGATATCAAGCCTGTTCTGGGAACAGGATACGGCAGTGAGAGCAATCGCTAAGATAGGGATGATATATTTTTTCATTGCTTTCAAGATTAAGAAGGATTAGAATGTAAAGTTGATACCACCCATCAGCTTCTTGGAAGTAGGATAGGAACCGAAGTCGAATCCCACGGAGGAAGCGGAACCGGCAGAAGCGGTTTCAGGGTCGAAGCCGGGATACTTGGTGAAGGTGAAGTAGTCGTCCAGGGAGACGAAGATACGAACATTCTTGATAAAGATCTTGCTGAGGAGGCTCTTAGGCAGGGTATATCCCAGCTGGATCTGCTTGATCTTGAAGAAGGATCCGTCGAAGAGCATAGCGCTGGAGCTCCAGAACTTGCCGTTGGAAGCGGTGCTCTCTGCGCTGGGCATAGAGGCGTTGGGGTTGGCGGAAGTCCAGGCGTTCTTGTGGAAATACTCCAGGGAGTTGGCCAGCGGACGGTCCGGACGGTAGGTCACAGGATAAATCTTGTTGCCACCCACGCCAGTGCCGAAGACGGTGAGGTCGAAGCCCTTCCAGGCGGCGTTGATGGTAATACCATAGGTATACTTGGGAATACCGCTGCCCAAGTCCATCATATCGGCATCGCCCAGGGCGCCGTCAGGTTGGTCACTGTTCGGGCTGACATCCCGGATAATGGGGTCACCGGTCTCCTTGTTTACGCCTTCGTATTTGTAACCGCGGAAGTACCATACGGGATGGCCCTGCTCGAACACGGTGGTGAGCTCGACGGAGTTGGGCGTGTTGCCGGAATTGATTCTGGAAATGGAAGGATCCAGGTAGGTCACCTCGTTGTGGAGGGTGGAGAAGTTACCGGTGACGCTGTACATGAAGTCGCCGATCTGGTCTTTCCAGCTGAGTTCAAACTCAACACCGGTGTTGAGCACGGAACCGGCGTTGATGGTGGTGCTGGAGATACCGAGCTCTGCCGGAGGGTTGATGTTCACGAGCAGGTCCTTGGTTTCCTTGCGGTACCAGTCTACGCCCAGGGAAAGTTTGTCGTTGAGGAAGCGGGCGTCCAGACCCACGTCCACCTGATGGGAGGTCTCCCACTTCAGGTCAGGGTTGGCCAGGCCGGAAGGACGGGAACCATAGGCAGGAGCGTTGTTGTCTCCGTTATACTGATAATAGGTGCTGTTGTAGCGGATGGTAGCTGCATACGGATAGCCGTTCAGCACGGCCACATTACCGTTCACACCCCAGGAAGCGCGGAGCTTGAGGAAGGAGACGGCCGAACGGGACACGTTGTTCTTGAAGAAGGGCTCGTTAGAGATGGTCCAACCGCCGGAAACGGAAGGGAAGAAACCCCAGCGGGCCTGCTGCGACAGCTTGGAGGAGTCGAAGGCATCCGCACGGAAGTTCACCTGCAGGTTGTAGCGGTTGTCATAACCCCAGTCCAGACGGCCGAAGTAAGAGAGGGATGCCATCTCGCTCGGGCTGGAGGAAACGCTCTTGGGAGCGTCGGAGAGCAGGTAGCTCAGATAGCGGAAGTTAGGTTCGTATCCGGAAAGGATATCTTCACCGGAGGAACTGCCGTTCACGCCGTAGGACATCTGGTTGATGAAGGACATACCTGCCATAAGGTTGAAGGTGTGCTTCTTGATGGGCAGGGTGTAGTTGGCGAAGTTTTCCCACTGATAGAACCAGCCGTTGTTGGCGTTGGCGGAAATGCTGTAAGTGGTGGAGTTGGCCGAGCTGTCCAGATAGAAAGGATCGGAATAGCTGGTGCTGTAGCTCTGGTTGGCGCGGAAGCCGAAACGGGAGGTGATCACCAGGTTCTTGATGGGAGTGATGTTGGCGAACAGCACACCACGGAGGTTGATACCGGTGTTGGTGTTGTTGTTGCGGTCTCTCTGGAGGAGCGGGTTACCACCGGCGTCGAGGGTCTGGATGGCGGAGGTGGCATAGTAGTGACCGTTCTCGTCGGCCAGCACGTTGAAGCCCTGGGCGATGTGGTTCTTGAGGTCGGTCGGGATGGCGGCCTCATTCTCGTACACAACCGGGAACAGCGGGTCGTTGGTGATGGTGGACATCATCACGGTGCCGTACTGGGAGTGCTGGGAAACAGCGTTGGTGCTCCATTTTTCGATGGCGATGTTGTTACCTACAGTGAGCCAGTCGTTGATCTTGTAGTCTGCGTTGAACTGGCCGGAAAGTCTCTTGTAGATATCCTTGTCGCCTTTGACGATACCGTTTTCATCGTTGTAGTTGATGGCCACATAGTAGTTGGCGCGGTCGTTGGAACCCTGGACACCGACAGTGTGCCTCTTGGTGAGGCCGGTGCCGAAGATGGCCTTGGACCAGTTGGTGTCCGTTCCGTCGTAGCCTACGCTCTGGAGGGTGGCGTCGGTCAGGAGGCCCTGGGCCTTCTTATAGTCGATGTACTGGGCGGCGTTCATCACCTCTGCGGGTTTCTGGAGGGAGCTGGCGGTGTACTGGACATTGTAGAACACCTGGCCCTTGCCCTTGTCCTTGTTACCGGACTTAGTGGTGATGAGGACCACACCATTACCAGCCTGGGCACCGTAAATAGCGGCGGAAGCGGCATCCTTGAGGACCTCCATGGACTCGATGTTGGAAGGATCCAGATACTGGATGTTGTCCACCTGCAGACCGTCAACGATCAGGAGCGGTCCGAGGGCCGACCCGGAGTTGGAGGAATAACCACGCACGCGGATGGTGGAAGCGGAACCAGGAGCAGCGGAATAGTTGAGGATCTGCACGCCGGCAGCCTTACCCTGGAGGGCGTTGGCGGCGTCGGCCGTGGAACGGTTCTTCAGGTCATTCTCATTCACGGAAGCGATGGCGCCGGTGATGTCGCTCTTGCGCTGGACACCGTAACCGATCACCACGGTCTCTTCCAGGAACTCAGCATCCTCTTCCAGGACGAAATGGAATTCGGTCTGGTTGCCGATAGCAACAGTCTGCGAAGAGTAACCAATGCAGGACACCGTGATGTTGGCCCCTGCAGGGACAGTGAGGACGAACTTACCGTCGATATCCGTGACAGCGCCGATGGAGGCGTTACCCACCACCACGACGGATGCTCCGATAACGGGCACGCCACTTCCGTCAACGACGGTACCAGAGATAGGGCGGTTCTGCGCAAAAGCGCTTACCCCCAGAATGCAGGCGACGACGAAAGCGAAAACCGTCGTTACCTTCCGGTTAAGTAGTTGAATCATAGAGTAATTGGTTGGTTAATTGGTTAAGTATATTAAACTTTCAGGTTATAGGTCAGTGGTTACTAAAGTAATTAATTGTAGGTTATAAATTTACAATTTTCTTTCAAACACAACTGCAAAGATATAAATAAAAAAATAATTCGTAATACTATTTTTTCTATTTTTCGTATGCCGACACCGGTTCCGGCGCCTCTTCTCCCCAGCGCGCCGCGACATAATCCAGCGTAGCAAAAATCTCGGCGGGATCTTTGGAGGTGACCAGCTTGATGCGGGTGTCCTTGAAATCCCTCAGTCCCTTGAAGTAGCAGCTCAGGTGGCGGCGCATCTCGTACACGCCGGTCACGGGGCCTTTCAAGTCCAGGGACAGCTGGAAATGCCGCTTGGCCAGGGCCACCCGGTCCCGCACGTTCATGGGCGGAAGTTCCTCCCCGGTGTCCAGCAAGTGCCTGATTTCCGAGAAAATCCAGGGATGGCCGAAGGAAGCCCTTCCCACCATAATCCCGTCCACCCCATAGCGGTCAAAGGCCTCCTTCGCACGCGCGGCGGAATTGATATCGCCGTTGCCGATAATGGGAATGTGCATCCGGGGATTGTTTTTCACCGCTCCGATAAGCGTCCAGTCGGCCTCTCCCTTGTACATCTGGCAGCGGGT
>DGHE01000206.1:0-1462 GCA_002392525.1 Bacteroidales bacterium UBA3856
TACGAGACCTCCAAGGCCAAGTATCCCGTGCTGTATGTGCTCCACGGTATTGGCGGTGACGAAGACGCCTGGGTCACCCAGGGCCGTGCCACCCAGATCCTTGACAACCTCATCGCCCGCGGCGAGGCCAAGCCCATGATTGTGGTGTTCACCAATGGCAACATTGCCTGCGAGGCTGCTCCGCTGGAGAATGCCGACGGTTATGTGAACCCTACCATGAGCCTGCCCCAGACCATGGAAGGCACCTTTGAGAGCGCTTTCCCGGAGGTTGTGAAGTTCATCGACAGCCGCTATCGCACTGTAGCAAAGAAGCAGGGCCGCGCCATCTGTGGTCTGTCCATGGGCGGCTTCCACACGCTGTACATCACCCTCAACAACCCGGATATGTTCAACTACTCCGGCATGTTCTCCGCTGCTATCGGCACCGGCTCCGAGGAGAAAGCCGCTCATCCCGAGATCTATCAGAACGTAGACGCCAAGCTGGCTACCTACTTCTCCAAGAAGCCCGCCCTCCTGTGGATTGGCATCGGCAAGACGGACTTCCTCATCCAGTCCAACAACGAGTTCCGCGCCAAGCTCGATGCCGCCGGTTATCCCTACAAATACATGGAAACCGACGGTGGCCACATCTGGAAGAATTGGAGAATCTATCTCACCGAGTTTGTTCCGCTGATCTTCAAGTAGCTGATTCTCAGCTGAATATAAAACGACGGGTGCACCTTGAGGTGCACCCGTAGTTGTGTAACAATCTGATACTCATCGCTTACAGCCTCACGCGCTTCTTCGGTGCAGGTCAGGTAGTGTGGCGTCGCAGGTTGATTCACAAAACGTCGCAGGTCTGCAAAAAAAGGCTGAACTGCGACGCTGGGGAGAGTGGAAGAAGGAATAGCGTCGCAGGTCGTGCGAAAAATGCAGACCTGCGACGGCATAGCACCTGACCTGCGACAGCATAGTACCAGACCTGCGACGGCATAGCACCTGACCTGCGACCCAGAGGCAGACCCGGAAGCAACCCAAAGGCGCGGGGAAGGGCCTAGAACTGTTTGATCATCCAGTCCATCGGCGAGCCCTCGGAGTAGTCGTCGAGGAGGGGGACCCAGGAGAAGTGGGCCATCATGGGGGAGACGCCCCAGCGGATGAGGTCTTCGTCGGAGTAGATGAGGACCTTGTCTTCGGTGGCACCCAGGCGCCTGCGGGCTTCGGAGTAGGCGTAGGTGCTGGCCACCTTGCAGGTGTTGTCGGAGGAGGCGTGCACAAAGTACATGGGCAGGTTTACGAACGCTTCCACGTCCATGGGCCCGGGGACCATGTCCTGTCCGTCCCAGTGGTAAACGGCCTGGTTGCTTTTCCAGACCTTCTCCACATCATCCGTGAACTGGCCGGGGTACTTCTCCTCCACCTTGTGGATGGGGACGATGGGGTCCATGGCGCAGCAGGGGATGGCTCCCTTGAAACGGTTTGC
>DGHE01000206.1:1515-3434 GCA_002392525.1 Bacteroidales bacterium UBA3856
AACTGCATCATGAAGCGCATGGTGCAGCCGCCGCCACTGGAGGCGCCGGCGCAGAAGAGACGGCTGCCGTCTACGGTACCATCGGCAATGAGCGTGTCGATGAAGGCCATCTGCAGGGCGTTGTTGCGGTCGATGCGCTCGATCTTCTCCGGGAAGAGCGACGCGCTGTAGTGGTAGTTGGGGTTGGCGATGGCGAACACCAGGGCGGCGCAGGGGATTCCCTCTTTCGCCAGGGAAACCAGGCAGCGGTTGGCGGTTGCGACGGTCATCATGTCTTTGTCGTACTCGCCGCCGCCGATCTGCCACACTAGAAGCGGGACATTCTTGAGGACATTGCCTTTGGCATCCTTGGGCAGGTGCAGCATGTATTCGCGGGTGAGACCGCCGAAGCTGAACTCTCCGTGGATGCAGTCGTCGAGGACGGCGATATGTTCGGCCGATACCTGGGCGGGCGTTACGTTCAGGGCCGAATCGGCCGCGCAGTGCAGCTCCCAGGGAAGACGCTTGAACCAGCCTTCGGCCCGTCCGTTCTTGTTGAAAGGCTTAGCCTCGATGCGGAGGACGTTTCCCTTGCGGGAGACGGTGATGCCGTCGTCCTCGTAAGGCTGGGCGGGCTTCCCCGTGGCGGCGTCCACAAAGGCGCCGGAGACGTTGTTCACAAGGTCGAAGTCTGCGGCGGTGAGCCCGCGCAGGGAAGCGGCGTTACGCACGGTAATCTCAATGGCGTCTACCAGCATGCCGTAGTCTCCCACCTCGGTTGAGATTTCTACCTTCTCCACTTGGGCAGAAGGCTTAGGGCCGCAAGCTGCAACCAGCAGTGCGGCCCCAAGGAAGAAAGATTTATGCATATTAGATGGTAACATCGGTTTTGACGCGGATGTCGTCGGAGGCAGAGCCCACGAGAATCTGGAGTTTGCCGTGCTCAAGATCCCAGGCGTTCACGGTCTCGTTCCAGTAGCGGAGGTCCTTGACGGGAACGGTGAGGGTGACGGTCTTGGTTTCTCCGGCGGCAAGGGATACGCGCTGGAAGGCCTTGAGTTCCTTCACGGGCCACTCGACCTTGGCCTCGGGACGGCTTACGTAGAGCTGGACCACTTCATCGGCCGGCATTACGCCCTCGTTCTTCAGGGTGAAGGTAACCTTGACGGCGTCCTTGGAAGCGACGGCCTTGGCTTCACCGTAGGCGAAGTCCACGTAGGAGAGGCCGTGGCCGAAGGCGTACATGGGCTCTACGTTCTTGGTGTCGAACCAGCGGTAGCCCACATAGAAGCGCTCGGTGTACTTGGAAACGGGCTTGGGCATGGCGTCGATGAGTTTCTGGCGCTCCTCGCGGGACATCTTGAGGACGTCGGGACGATACATGAGGGAGAAGAGGTCTCCGCCGGCGTTCTTGTCGGGGAAGTTACCCATGGCGAAAGCGGGGGAGTCCTCGAGCTGCTTGGGGAAGGTGAGGGGCAGTTTGCCGGAAGGGGCGATATCTCCGAAGAGAACCTGGGCAAGGGCCGTGCCGCCTTCGGTGCCGTTCCACCAGCCCTGTACGATGGCGGGTGAAGCGGGTTCCAGCACCTGGAGGTCGGTGGGACCGCCACTGATGAGGACGGTAGCGAGGTTGGCGTTGGCTGCGTAGAGGGCCTGGACCAGTTCTTCCTGGCCGCAGGGGAGTTTGATGTCCTTGCGGTCGCTGCCTTCGGTCTCGATGCTCTTGTTGGTACCGCCGAAGAAGATAACCACATCGGCAGCCTTGGCAAGCTCCACGGCCTGGGCCAGGAGTGCAGGGTCGGCCGGTTCATCGATGGCCTGGGCCTCCAGCGGGTTGGGAACGGCCGGGGCGGGTCCCCAGCGTCGGCCCGGGAAATTCTTGTAGCCGGGAGCGTACAGCACTTCTACCTGGTCTCCGGCACGCTTCTGGATTCCTTCCA
>DGHE01000126.1 GCA_002392525.1 Bacteroidales bacterium UBA3856
TCCTGGCCACCGCCGGCAACATCCTGTCCACGCCCGTTGTGACCGCAGACCCCAAGCTGGACATCACCGAGGATCTTCTCGCCGGCCTCAACGCCGCTTACATCAAGACCAAGGAAAACACCAAGAAATAAGTGAGGATCGCCTTACTGTCCAGTTTTTACCCCTTAAGGGGCGGCATTTCCCAGTTCAACGCCAGCATGCTGGACGGACTGGGAAAATGTCATATTGTAAAGGCATTCAATTTTTCGCGCCAGTACCCGGATTTCCTCTTCCCCGGCAAGACACAGTATGTCACGCCTGAGGATGAAGCCATGCCGGTGGAGGCCGATGCCATCCTGGACACCATCAACCCCATCACGTGGGTAAAAACCGCCCGCGCCATCCGCGCCTGGAAGCCGGACCTCCTTGTCATGAAATACTGGATGAGCTGGTTCGCCCCTTCCCTGGGCTATGTAGCCCGTCACTGCGGATGCAAAAGCGTCGTGGTGCTGGACAACGTCATTCCCCACGAAGCGCACTGGTTTGACAAGCCCCTCACCCGCTATTTCCTTGGCGGATGCAACGGGTTTGTGAGTATGTCGGAGAGCGTGGAGAAGGACCTTCTGAGTCTCCGGCCCGGTGCACCCCACATCCTTCTTCCCCACCCGCTTTACGCGCACTTCGGTGCCAAACTGACGCGGGAGGAAGCGGCCGCGGCGCTGGGAGTGGACCCCGCCCGCAAAACCCTTCTGTTCTTTGGCCTCATCCGGGAATACAAGGGACTGGACATCTTGCTGGAAGCTTTCCGGAACCTGCCGGAAGACTACCAGCTCGTCATCGCCGGAGAGCCCTACGGTTCTTTTGACAAGTATCAGAAGATCATTGACACCCTCCCGGGAAAAGACCGGGTATATGTATTCCCGGACTACATCCGGGATTCCGAGGTGAAAAAATTCTTCTGCGCCGCCGATGTGGCCGTTCTCCCTTACCGGAGCGCCACCCAGAGCGGTATAAGCTCCATCGCCTACCACTTTGACGTGCCCATGATCGTGACCGATGTGGGCGGTTTGAAGGGGACCATCGGCGAGCGTGGCACGGGAATTGTCGCAGCGGTACCCGAGCCAGAAACCATCCGCGCCGAAATTCTCCGGTATTTCGCCGACGCTTCCCTCAAGGAAGGCTGTCTCAAAGCGATTGCCCGCGAGAAAGAAAGGCTGGGATGGGATACATTTTGCAAGCATTTGACCGAGTTTGCTACAACCCTATAAAGTAAACACCATCATGAAACGACTTCTTTCACTCATTGCCGCTATCGCCGTCCTGGGCTGTGTCCAGGCCCTGGCACAGGATTACGTACCTACGCCGGTCACGGTCTCCAAAGAGAAAGTCAGGCTCAACGGCAAAGTGTATCTGTCGCATGTGGTGATGGAAAGACAGACGCTCTACAGCATCGGAAAAGCCTATGGCGTTACTGAGGAAGATCTGTACGAGGCCAATCCCTCCCTCAGGGAAACCGGTCTTCAGAAAAATGCCATCCTTCTTGTCCCCTACCGAGAAACGCCTGCCACCGCCCAGCCGGCTTCCTCTGCCGGAAGCGGTTTACCCGCCGCCCAGGACTACACGGAGCACATTGTACGCTGGTACGAGGACATTGATGACATCGCCCGCCGCTACAATGTCACGGTGAAGGACATTATGGATGCAAACCAGCTGAGCAGCAAGAAACTCAGCACCCGCCAGGTGCTCAGGATTCCGGTGCCCAAGGCGCAGGAGGCTCCTGTCCCGGAGCAGCAGCCTGACGTAACCGTGGAAGAAGTCAAACCTGACACTTTGGCAGGATCGGCCGCTATCCCGGCGGCCAGCCCGGAAGTGGTATCCGACAGTACCCTTCTGAGCATGCGTACCCACGAGGAAGTAAATTTCTCCCTTATCCTGCCCCTTCGCGCAGCGCAGGGGAGCAGCGAGATGAACATGGACTTCTATTCAGGCGTTCTCATGGCCATGAAAGACCTGGAAGAAGAAGGCGTGAAGGTACACATGAACGTGTATGACCTCAACGCCGGTATTCCGCCCGTGGAAGACCTCGTTAAGGAAGACTTCGTCCTGGGCCCCGTAGCCTCCAGGGATTTGGAAGCCATCCTGCAACGGGTAGAGGGCCGCGTGCCCGTTGTATCTCCGCTGGATCAGAAGGCAGCCGCCCTGGCCGCCCATTACCGCAACTTCATCCAGGTGCCGTCTGCCACCGACCATCAGTATGAAGACCTGGCCCAGTGGGTAAAAGAAGACCTGCGTCCCACAGACAAAGTCATTCTCGTAACGGAAAAGGGTGCCGACAACGTGACGGCCTCCGTCGCCATTCGCAGCGCCCTGGCCCGCAGGGAAATGACTTACGACATCCTCAACTACGCCATCGTGGAAGGCCGAAGCATCCCGGCCACGCTGGCAGAGATCATGGCCGGAAGAGACAGCCTCACCCGTGTAATAGTAGCCTCGGAGAGTGAAGCCTTTACCGGAGATGTGGTCCGTAACCTGAGCATCATGCAGGGAAAGGGCTATGACATGGTCATGTACGCTCCTTCCCGGGTGCGTACCTTCGAGACCATCGAAGGCACCGCTTACCACGATGCCGCCCTGCATATCAGCACGGCCTATCATGTAGACTATTCAGACCCGCAGGTAGAGCGTTTTGTGCACGCCTACCGCGCGCTGTTCCGCACAGAACCTTCCCAGTTCGCCTTCCAGGGCTATGACACAGCGCGTTACTTCGTGGTTCGCTGCATCCGCTACGGGAGCGACTGGACCCGCATGCTGGGAACGGAAAGGAGCAGCGGCCTGCACACCGATTTCCTGTTTTTGCAGGATGATAACGGCAACAGCCACAACCGCGCTGTGCGCCGCATTGTATTCAACAAAGATTATTCAACAACTTTACAGCGATAATCCCCCCTATGGAAACTGTTAAGGCATTGATTCTGGGCGGTGGCCCTGCCGGATATACGGCGGCCATCTATGCCGCCCGCGCCAACCTGTCCCCCGTGCTGTATGAAGGCATCCAGCCCGGAGGTCAGCTCACCACTACTACCATCATCGAGAATTTCCCGGGGCACCCGGACGGAATAGACGCCAACACCCTCATGGACAACATGCGCCAGCAGGCCCGCAACTACGGGGCCGACGTGCGCACGGGAACTGCCACGGCAGTAGATATGAGCCAGCGTCCTTTCAAGGTTACCATCGACGGCGAGAAAGAGATTGAGGCACAGACCCTCATCATCGCCACGGGCGCCCAGGCCAAATACCTGGGACTGCCCTCCGAAGAAAAATACAAGGGCGCCGGAGTAAGCGGCTGCGCCACCTGCGACGGCTTCTTCTACCGCAAGAAGACCGTAGCCGTGGTGGGAGGCGGAGACACCGCCTGCGAGGATGCCCTGTACCTGGCCGGTCTGGCCAAGAAAGTGTATATGATTGTGCGCCGTGACGTATTCCGTGCATCGGCCATCATGCAGAAGAAGGTACTTTCCACTGAGAACATCGAGGTACTGTGGAACTGCAATACGCAGGAAGTGCTGGGAGACGCCCTGGGCGTCACCGGCGCCCGTCTCCTCAGAAAAGACGGCACCGTCTTCGACATCGCCATCGACGGCTTCTTCCTGGCCATCGGCCACACGCCTTCCTCGCAGCTGTTCGCACCCTGGCTCCAGACGGACGAGAACGGTTACATCCTCACCGAAGGAAAGACCTCCCAGACCTCCGTTCCCGGTGTCTTCGCAGCCGGAGACGTTCAGGATCCCCGCTACCGCCAGGCCATCACCGCCGCCGGATCGGGCTGCATGGCTGCCCGCGATGCAGAGAAATTTCTTCTGGAAAACGAAAAGTAATATGAAGTATTTTAGAATTGTTGCCGCCACGCTGACGGGAGTGCTTGTGTTTTTCTCCTGCAAGAGCCAGTATGAGGTTCTGCTCGCATCGAACGACGTGGACGCCAAATATAATGCCGCCATGGAGTACTTCCAGAACAAGAAGTACCAGAAAGCAGCCCAGCTGTTTGAATCCCTGGCTGTCCTCACCAGCGGTACTGCCCGTGACGACACGGTCCAGTACTACTGGGGCCTGTCCAACTACCGGTTCAGGGACTACTACACGGCAGAATCCAACTTTGCCCGTTTTGTAGAGAACTTCCCCCGCAGCCCCTTTGCTCCCGAGGCGCAGTTCTACCGCCTGGACTGCCTGTACCGGGCCACGTACCGTTGGGAGCTGGACCAGAAGCCCACGCATGCCTGCATGGCCGCTATCAATCAGTACCTGCGCGAGTATCCCGAAGACCAGATTCACCGTCCGGCCTGTGAGGATATGCTCCACAACCTGCAGGACCGTCTGGACCGCAAGGATTTCGAGGCCGGCAAGCAGTACTACGTGATGGAAGACTATCCGGCCGCCCGCATCAAGCTGCGCAACGTTCTCAAAAACAACGCAGAGAATTTCTACCGGGAAGACGTTCTGTACTACACCGCCATGGCGTCGTACCACTATGCCCGCCTCAGCGTGAAGGACAAGATGAAGGAACGTTACCTCGTATTCGTGGACGACTACCTCAACTTTGTGGGCGAGTATCCAGAATCCGGCTACCGGAAGGAACTGGACGGTATTTATCAGCACGTCCAGGACTATTTGAAAAAAAATTGAAACTAGTCTGAATCTCACGCTGTACATTATATAGATAACGTAATGTAGAGAAAATGGAAAACAAGAAAAAAATACCCACCAACACCATTACCCGTGACATCAAGAATCTGGCAGCCCCTACCGGAAACATCTACGAATCCGTAGTCATCCTGTACAAGCGCGCCAACCAGATTGCCGTAGCAGAGAAGAAGGAACTCATGAAGAAACTGGACGAGTTCCGCGGAGACCGCGACACTATGGAAGAGGTGTTCGAGAACAAGGAGCAGATTGAAATCTCCAAGTACTACGAGCGTCAGCCCAAACCGGACCTCATAGCCATCTCCGAATTCGAAAACGGAGACCTGTTCTACCGCAAAGCCCAGAACGAGAATCCCATCGACATCAACGGCGAGTAATGCTTTACAGTCTCTCCGTAAACAATTACATTTTGATCGGCTCTCTGGAAACCGTTTTTCCGGAGGGCCTCATCATTATAAGCGGAGAGACCGGCGCAGGTAAGTCCATCCTCCTTGGAGCCCTGTCCCTGGTGCTGGGTGCCAAGGCCGATGCCTCCATGGTGGGGCCGTCGGGAGAAAACTGCGTGGTGGAGGCGGAGTTCGGCATGGACGACGCCGTCCGACGCATCCTTCGGGAGGCAGACCTTCCCTTCGAAGAAGACCGCCTGGTACTCAGACGCACGGTGGGAAAAAGCGGCCGCTCCCGCAGCTTCGCAAACGACGAGCCCGTGAGTGTGAGTGTGCTGCAGGAGCTCTCGGAGCACCTGGTGGACATACACTCGCAGCACCAGACCCTGCGCCTGCAGGATGCCCGTTTCCGGATGGAGGCACTGGACCTCAGAGCTGGATGCGCAGACCTCAGGCAGGCTTGCACAGAGGCCTGGAATGCGGTCAATGAGAAGCGCCGCAACCTCTCGGAGCTGGAGGAAAGGCTTTCGAGCGCGCGCAACGAGAAAGAGTACAACGAGAGCCGATGGCAGCGTCTGGAAGATGCCCATCTGGTTCCCGGAGAACTGGAAGACCTCGAGGCCGAGCAAAAACAGCTCGCGCACGCAGAGGAAATCCGGGAGACGCTCAGTGCGGCCAACGTCCTTCTCTCTCCCGAAAACGACGACATCCCTTCCCCGGAGCATCAGCTTCGCGAATGCGTCAAGCTGTTGGAGAAAGCATCCCGCTTCGTCCCTTCCATGCAGGAACTTTCAGAGCGGCTGGCATCGGCCCGCCTGGAACTGGAAGACATTGCCACGGAGGTGGCATCGGCTACTGCCCGGATAGAAGTATCGCCGGATCGCCTGCAGCAGGTGGAAGACCGCCTGTCGCTGCTGTACGGGCTGTTTCAGAAATACGGCGCCACTTCCGTGGAGGAGCTCTGCCATGAGCGGGACCGCCTCTCCGGCCTGGTGATGGACGCCACGGGGCTCGAAACTGAGGTGGAGGCCGCAAGACAAGCGCTGTCGGAGGCAGAGAAAACCCATCTGACGCTGTGCGATCGGCTACATGAGAAACGCGTGGCCGGCGCAGAGCCTTTTGCCAAGGCCGTGGAAAAACTGTTGCATGGCCTGGACCTGGACAAGGCGACGTTCGAAGTAAAGCTGGAGGCATCGGCCCCCGGCGCGCTCGGACGCGACACGGTCCTCTTCCTCTTCTCCTCTACCGGACAAATCAAGGCCGATGTCGCCAAGGCGGCGTCGGGCGGCGAATTGTCCCGTATCATGCTGGCCATCAAGGCCGAAATGGCCCGGTTCCAGCATATGCCCACGCTGGTGTTCGATGAAATTGACACCGGCGTATCGGGCGGTACCGCCGACAAAATGGGCTCGCTGGTGTGCGAGATGGGCCGTAGCATGCAGGTCTTTGCCATTACGCACCTGCCGCAGGTGGCGGCCAAAGGTCATGCCCACTATTTGGTATCCAAGGCATCGGGCAGCACCACCGTGCATCAGCTCACAGACGAAGGGCGCGTACAGGAACTGGCCCGTATGCTGTCCGGTTCATCCATTACCCCGGAGGCCATCGCCAATGCGAAAGCCCTCCTGAAGATGTAGCTGTATGGCCCGCTCCAAACACTCCATCCCAACCCTGGAAGATTTCCGTTCCCAGCTTCGCAGACATAACCTGCGGGTTACGCAGCAGCGGCTTTCGATCCATGAGGTCATGATGGAACTGGAGCACGCATCGGCCGATGCCGTACAGCAGAAGCTCGCAGAACGGGGCGTTCCCGTCACCGTTTCTACGGTCTACAACATCCTCTCCGGGCTAGCCGACTACCACATTTATGGCCGCAGGCTGTCGGCCACCAATAAAATGTTCTTTGACATCGATGCTTCCCGGCACATTCACCTCTACGACCGCGAAAACCACTTTTTCCGGAACCTCGTGGACGAAGAACTTGCGGCTATGGTGGCGGCGCACCTGAGGCATCGCAAGTTCAAAGGTTATACTGTCGAGGACATTGACATACAAATTATTGCCAAACCAACACGTAAAACGAAAAAGATATGAAAAAACTGCTGATCCCCGTTCTTTGCTGCCTGGTGGCAACCTGGTCCTGTGGGTTTGAAAGTTCCTACTACGTCGAGAACGCACAGGACATCGTAACCATTTTGGAGCACCAACTTGTCAATGACAACGGTGTGGTATATACCCTCTCCGAGAAAGCCGTGGCCTCCCTTCCGGACCTGGAAGAAGACAAACGCTACTACATTGTATTTGACATCCTCAACCAGCAGTACCAGATTCGGCTGCGCAACGCCATCGAGGCCCATATTGTCACGCCCGAGGAGCTTCCGGAGCAAACCGAAGGACTGGGAAGCGACCCCATCAGCTTCCAGTTTGCGCAGATGGGGCGCAAATACTTGGATATGGGCATCAATTATTACTTTGCCGCAGGCAGCGACTACGCACACCAGATCAAATTCTACTGCACGATGGAAAATGCCGGCTCGCAGATGAACATCCACATTTATCACGACGGCAACAACGAGAATCCCACCACGCTGGCAGAGAAAGACATCAAGATGGACTCCCGCATCATCTCCATCCCCGTCTCCGAGTGGAAGACAGTGAACGAAGTCAACATCTACTGCGACGTTCTCGCTAAGGATCCCGCTACGGGAGAACAGAAGATTACCCGCCGCATGTACTCGCTCAACTAGCGTTCAGCAATACACACAAAAAAAGACCTGCGAAAAATTGCAGGTCTTTTTTTGTGGGGTGGATGATGGGGCTCGAACCCACGACACTCGGAACCACAATCCGATGCTCTACCAGCTGAACTACATCCACCATGTTTGGGACTGCAAATGTAAGGCTTTTTTCCGGTTTTGCAAAATTTATTTTGTAACTTTGCAAACTTTGAAAGAAGATCATTATTATGGCAAAACGTGAAATCAAGTTTTCCCTGGTTTACAGGGATATGTGGCAGAGTTCCGGCAAATACGTACCCCGCGTAGACCAGTTGGTAGAGGTGGCACCGGCCATCATCGACATGGGCTGCTTCGACCGCGTGGA
>DGHE01000182.1:0-1704 GCA_002392525.1 Bacteroidales bacterium UBA3856
CCGTATCAGCTGGCCTACACGTACTTCAAGGAGGCCGATTACCCCCGCGCGCTCAAGTGGTTCAACACGTACCTTGAGAGCCGTTCTCCCATGGAAGGCGCCGATGCCCGCACGCGGGTAGGGGACTGCTACTTCTTCAGCGGGGACTACGCCGCAGCCGTTGCGGCCTACGAGCGGCAAATGCAGGAGTACCCCGGCTCCGAAAACCTGTATGCACGCCTGAGAGCCGGCGTGGCCAGCGGCCTGCTGGGAGACAACGCCCGGAAAGTGGCCCTCCTGGAGAGCGTCATGGATGCCCGTCCCGAGTCTTCCTTCTACGGAGAAGCCCTTTACGAACTGGGCCGTGGCTATGTGGCCCTCAAAAAGGAAAATGAGGCCGTGAGGGCTTTCGGCCTTCTCAACAGCACCACCAAGGATCCGTCCCTTGCTGCCCGTTCGCTGCTGGAACTGGGTATGATTGCCCGCAATGCCGGCCGCAGCGACGACGCCCTGGATTGCTACAAGGAAGTGGTGGCAGGAGGCGGTGAATATGCGGAGGACGCCCTTCTGGCCATCGAGGCCATCTATCGCACCCGGAAAGATCCCGATGCGTATCTGGCCTACGTGAACAGCCTGGGAGAGGCCGCCGGCCGCACCGAGGCCCAGAAGGAGGAAGTCTATTTCTCCAGCGCCGAGCAGCTCTACATGGGCGGGGACTACGCCAAGGCCCAGACCACGCTGCTTTCTTATCTTGACAAATATCCGGCTGCCTTGTACGGCACCAAGGCCCGTTTCTATCTGGCCGAATGCTACCGTTTCCAGGGGAACAAGGAACAGGCCTGCGACGCATACCGGCAAGCGCTGGACGAGGGCCTGGACGGTGCTCTCGCAGAGACGGCCACATTGCAGATGGCCTCGCTTCACTATTCGCTGGGCAATTACGCCCGTGCCTACTCCGCCTATGCCAGCCTGAAAGAAAGCGCCAAGCTGGCACCCAACCGCGAGGCTGCGCTCATCGGCCTGATGAGAAGTGCCTTCCGCGCCCGTGAGTGGGCCGATGCCCTCTCCGACGCCCGTGAGGTGGCTGCGTCGGTGAAGGGAGATGCCGCCTTGCAGCGGGAAGCCCGCTATGTATCGGCCAAATCCCTTATGAGCACCAGCCGCCGCGCCGAGGCTCTGGAGCAGTTCAGGCTGCTGGCAGGGGAGCCCGCTACCGCAGAGGGTGCCGAGGCATCCTATATCCTCATCCAGGACTGCTTTGACCGGGCCGATTTTGCAGCCGTGAAAGAGCGTGTATATGCTTTCTCCGGGAAGGCGGGCGGCCAGAACTACTGGCTGGCCAAGGCCTTTATCGTGCTGGGCGACTCTTTCGCCGAGCAGGAGAACATGAGCCAGGCCCGCGCTACCTTCGAGAGCATCAAGGAGGGCTATACACCTGCAGGTGACCAGGATGACGTCCTGGACCAGGTGGAAATGAGACTGAGAAAACTGAATTAGCATGAGAAAAATCCTTATATCGGCCGCCGGCCTCATGATGGGTGCCGTGGCCTATGCCCAGAACCTGAATCCCACCGTGGAGGTGACCAATGCCTATGCCCGTGAGGCGTCCGGCATCGAGAAACCCTCGCAGCTGCGGGAAGTCCCGGACTCCGTGCTCCGTTTTAACCTGGACTTTGATTACGCCGTGAACGAGACGCCCTACCGGGGTGCCTACGAGTTCAAACC
>DGHE01000182.1:1812-3819 GCA_002392525.1 Bacteroidales bacterium UBA3856
TTCTCCAGGCAGGCGTGGGATATACGCTCCATCCGGAACTCTCGGTGGTTTATACGCCCGTCAAAACCCGGAATTTGCGGGTGAACCTTACGGCGGACCACCATTCCTACTGGGGCCCTTACTATGGGGACTGGAATGGAAAGGATGCCAAAAGTACGGCAGGCGCCAATATGCTTCTAAGTTGGAGAAGCGGCCTTCTCCGGATAGACGCCGATTACCGCAATATCTTTTCTCAGGACGCGAACGCTGCCATGAACCACCACCAGGTGCTGGCATCGGCCCAATTGAAAAATATCCCCGGTACCACCAAGGTGGACTATGACGTTAATACGAAGGTGTCGTTTGTGACGGCTCCTGGCGGGTTTTCCGAGACGTATACCAACACCGATGCGCAGGTGGGCTTCCGCTTCCTGGGCTATAATCTGCGGTTGGCGGCTAATGCACAGACGGTTTCCCAGCCCGCTGGCTCCGTGGCCGTTTTCCAGGTGGCTCCCCGTTATATCCGGGGCGGCAGCCGCTTTGCGTTCAATGCGGGCGTGAAGTTCTCCTTTGCCGTCGGCTCCCTGCCCCATACGGGCGGCTGGATTGCCTATCCCGACGTGCAGCTTTCCTGGCGAGCGGTTCCGGAGTATCTCACGCTCTTTGGCATGGTGACCGGCGGCCGTGAACTCATTTCCTATTCCTCGCTGCTGGAACAGAATCACTTCATCGATGCCTTTACCCCGACTACAGATGTGAAGAGCCAGAATGTCCTGGCTATGCTGGGGCTTCGCGGCCATATTGCACGCCGTTTTTCCTATGAGGTGAAAGGCGGCTATTCCTGGATGGGCAATTCCTGGTTGTGGGGCAAAATGGCAGCCACGCAGGCCCCCGCCATGTGCTACGGCGGTCCCATCCATGTGGCGACGGTGATGGCCGATGTCGCCTGGAACAACCATTTCCTGGACGTCCAGGCTCACCTGAAGTATATGAAGACGCTCAATAAGCCTGAGGTGAAGACTACAGGCGTGCTGCCTTTCCTGCCGGCCGAATGGACGGCAGTCGGCCACGTTTTCTATAACTGGGGCGCCCGCATCCGCGCCGGTGTTACCGCAGAGGGCCGCTCCGAGATGGTATGTCCCGCCGGCGGTGGCGTGGCCGGCTATGTGGACCTGGGGCTTCAGGGCAGTTTCCAGTTGACGCCCGCCCTGGGCCTCTGGGCCAGGATGGGAAATCTCCTGAATCAGGAGGTCCAGCGGGTGCCTTTCTACGCTGAGAAAGGCCTGTATGGCACCGTGGGTATAAGCTGGAATATCTAGTTTGTATTTTTGTCTGATTTTTCCTATCTTTGTATGTTTTAGGGAAAGCCCCTTTTAACTGGATAATTAGACAGAAAAATGATAGATAACGAGCAGATGAAAGCGGCCGAAGAACAGTATTCGGCCAGCAGTATTCAGGTTTTGGAAGGCCTTGAGGCCGTCCGTAAGCGTCCTTCCATGTATATTGGAGACGTGGGCGAGCGCGGTCTGCATCACCTGGTATATGAGGTGGTGGACAACTGTATCGATGAAGCCATGGCCGGCTATTGCACCGATATAGATGTCAAGATTCTGGAAGACAATTCCATCAGCGTGAAGGATAACGGCCGTGGTATCCCTACGGGCATGCATGAGAAGGAGCACCGCAGTGCCTTGGAGGTGGTTCTCACCGTTCTGCATGCCGGCGGTAAGTTCGATAAGAACAGCTACAAGGTATCCGGCGGTTTGCACGGTGTGGGCGTTTCCTGCGTCAACGCCCTGTCGGATCTCCTTATCGCGGAGATTCACCGCGAAGGCAAAATCTTTGTCCAGAGGTATTCCAAGGGTAAACCCCTCACGCCCGTGGAGGTGACCGGGGAGACCGACGACACCGGTACCACCATCACCTTCCACCCGGATGCTACCATTTTTACCCAGACTACCGTTTACAAATACGAGACCCTGGCCAGCCGCCTGCGTGAACTCGCATACCTCAACAAGGGTATCCGCA
>DGHE01000154.1:0-6701 GCA_002392525.1 Bacteroidales bacterium UBA3856
GACCACGCACCCCACTCGGCCGAGGAAAAAAGTAAAGGCTTCGCAGGCAGCGCCAACGGAATCGTCGGCCTCGAAACCGCCTTCCCGGTGCTCTACACGCGCCTTGTCAAAACCGGCCGCGTGCCGCTCGAAAGACTCGTAGAAGCCCTCTCAGAAGCGCCCCGCCGCATCTTCGGCCTGCCGGAAGCCCCGAAGGACCGCGTTATAATAGACCTGGACACGCCCTTTGTCATTGACAGCACCCGCTTTGCCTCCATGGGTCACTCCACGCCCTTCGACGGGTGGGAAGTGTACGGCAAAGTGCTCAAAACCGTCAAAGACGGGAAAATCGTGTACAATGGATAAAAAGACTTATATCATCGCCCAAAACCAGCTCATCGCTGCAGACACCTACCGGCTGGTGCTCTCCGGAGACGGCTGCATAAAGGGAGAGTTCGTCCATCTGGACATTCCCGGCTACTACCTGCGCCGGCCCTTTTCCATCTGCGACGCATCTGAAACCAGCATCACCATCCTCTATAAAACCGTAGGCGAAGGCACCCGCAAGCTCTCCAAGCTGGCAGAAGGCACGGAGGTGAGCGTACTCACCGGCCTCGGAAGAGGATTCAATCCCGACGCCTGCCAGGCCAAAGCCCTTCTTGTAGCCGGAGGCCTTGGTGCAGCTCCGCTTTACTACCTGGCCAGGGAGCTCAAGGCGCAGGGCAAGGAAGTCACCGCCATCCTGGGCTTCAACAAGAAAGACGAAATCGTACTGCAGAAGGAATACGAAGTCCTCTGTGACCACGTCGCCATTGCCACCCTGGACGGCTCCGTGGGCACCAAAGGCTTTGTCACCGACGCCATCAGCGCCCTCAAACCGCCGTACGATTTCTTCTACACCTGCGGTCCCATGGTTATGATGAAGGCCGTATGCAGCGCCCTTGAAGGCCCGGGAGAAGCCTCCCTCGAAGAGCGCATGGGCTGCGGCGCCGGCTTCTGCTACGGCTGCAGCATCGAAACCCCCAAGGGCCCCCGCCGCGTCTGCATGGACGGCCCCGTATTCAGCAAGGAGGACATCCAATGGTAAAAGACCTCTCCATCAATCTTGGCGGGCTGCACCTTAAGAACCCCGTCATTCCGGCCAGCGGCACCTTCGGCTTTGGCCTGGAACTGGCCCCCGACATGGACCTCAACGTGCTGGGCGGCATCTCCCTCAAGGGGACCACCCGCGAAGCCCGTTACGGCAACCCCACGCCCCGCATCGCCGAGTGCCGCAGCGGCATGATCAACTCCGTGGGCCTGCAGAACCCCGGCATCGACGTCCTCGTGAACGAAAAAGTCCCCGCCCTTCGCAAAATCTATAACGGCTGCATCGTTGCCAACATCAGCGGTTTCTCCGTGGACGAGTACCGCGAGTGCTGCGAGAAGGCCGACGCCAGCGAAGGCATCGATCTCATCGAAGTCAACGTCTCCTGCCCCAATGTGCACGGAGGCGGCCTGGCGTTCGGGACATCGGCCCATGCCGCCGCCGAAGTGACCGCTGCGGTAAAGGCCGTCGCCACGCACAAGCCCGTCTTCATCAAGCTCAGCCCCAACGTCACCGACATCGTGGAAATCGCCCGCGCATGCGAGGATGCCGGGGCCGATGGTCTCACGCTGGTGAACACCTTCCTCGGGATGCGCATCGACATCGCCCGCCGCAGGCCCGTCCTCGCAAACACGATGGGCGGATTCTCCGGCGCAGCCGTCTTCCCCATCGCCCTCCGCATGGTCTATCAGGTCTCCCACGCCTGCCGCATTCCCGTGATGGGCTGCGGCGGAGTGACATCGGCCCGCGACGTCGTGGAAATGATGATGGCCGGTGCCACCGCCGTCCAGGTGGGCGCAGAGAACCTCCGCAACCCCTTCGCCTGCCCCGAAATCATCGAGGCGCTTCCCTCCCTCATGGAGGAACTCCGCATTGAAAACCTCAAAGACATTATAGGAACCGTATGAAAAAAGACGTCATCATAGCCTGTGACTTCCCCGACCGGGAAAGCACCCTCGCTTTCCTGGACCGCTTCCAGGGTAGCCGCAAACCCTTCGTGAAGATTGGCATGGAGCTGTTTTACGGCGCCGGCCCCGACATCGTGCGCGAGATCAAGGCCCGCGGCCACCGCATCTTCCTGGACCTCAAGCTGCACGACATCCCCAACACCGTCCGCAAAGCCATGAAAGTGCTCAGCGCGCTGGACGTGGACATGGTGAACGTCCACGCCGCCGGCACGGTGGCCATGATGAAGGCCGCCCTCGAAGGACTCACCCGGGCCGATGGCACCCGCCCCTTACTCATCGCCGTGACGCAGCTGACGTCCACCTCCGAGGAGACCATGCAGAAGGAACTGCTCATCGGAGCGGGCATCGGTGAGACCATCGTCCGCTATGCGCAGAACGCGCGTGAAGCGGGCCTCGACGGCGTCGTCTGCTCTCCGCTGGAAGCCGCCATGGTGAAGCAGGCCTGCGGCGAAGCCTTCCTCACCGTCACCCCGGGCATTCGCTTTGCCGATGCTGCGGCCGATGACCAGGTGCGCATCACCACCCCCGCCCGCGCCCGGGAAATCGGCTCGGACTACATTGTGGTTGGCCGCCCCATCACCGCCGCAGAAGACCCTGTGGCCGCCTACGAGCGTTGTATGAAAGAATTTGCAGAATAAGAATATGGAACGAACCATTGCCAAAGAGCTCCTTTCCATCGGCGCGGTATTCCTGCGCCCCGAGCAGCCGTTTACCTGGGCCAGCGGCATCAAAAGCCCTATTTACTGTGACAACCGCCTCACGCTCTCCGCTCCCTCCGTGCGAGAGAAGGTAGAAGCCGGTCTGGCCTCCCTGGTAAAGCAGTACTACCCTGATTGCGAGATGCTTATGGGCACCTCCACGGCCGGCATCGCCCACGCCGCCATTACCGCTACCATCCTGGGCCTTCCCATGGGTTACGTTCGCGGTGAAGCCAAGACCCACGGCCGCACCAACCGCATCGAGGGCAAGATGGAGCCCGGCACCAAAGTAGTGGTCATCGAAGACCTCATCTCCACGGGCGGCAGCGCCATCGAGGTGGTGGAGGCCCTCCGGGAAGCCGGGGCCTGTGTCCTTGGCATCGTGAGCATTTTCACCTACGGCATGAAAAAGGGTCTGGAGCGCATTGCCGCCGCCGGAACGGAGAACCACTCCCTTTGCAACCTGGACGTACTTGTAGAAGTAGCCGCAGAGGAAAACTACATTGCCCCGGAGTGGAAAGAGCGCATCCTTGCCTTCCGCAACAATCCCTCAGACGAAACCTGGATTAACCAATAGCACTTTGATATGAAGCACCTTATCGACCCGATGGACCTCTCCAAGGAGGAGCTGGACCAGATCATCACCCTGGCTCAGGATATCATCGAACATCGCGAAAAGTATCAGGACTCCCAGCGTTACCGCAAACTGGCCACGCTTTTCTATGAGCCCAGCACCCGCACCCGCCTTAGCTTTACGTCGGCCATGATGGAACTGGGCGGCAACGTCCTGGGCTTCTCCGACGCCAAGAGCAGCTCCGTGAGCAAGGGAGAGACCGTGCAGGACACCGTCCGTGTGGTAGGCTGTTTTGCCGATGTCATTGCCATGCGCCATCACATCGAGGGCGCCCAGCTCTACGCCTCCGAAGTGTCGCGCGTGCCCATCATCAATGCCGGTGACGGCTCCCACAGCCATCCCACCCAGACGCTGACGGACCTTCTTACCATTAAGAGGGAGCTGGGCCACATTGACGGCATCACCATCGGCTTCTGCGGAGACCTCAAGTTTGGCCGCACCGTGCACTCCCTCATCAAGGCCCTGTCCCGCTTCAAGGACATCAAGGTCATCCTCATCGCTCCCGACGAGCTCAAGCTTCCGGACTACATCAAGCAGGATGTGTGTGACAAGCTGGGCATCCAGTACAAGGAAGTGAGCACCATGGAAGAGGTGATGCCGGAGCTGGACGTGCTCTACATGACGCGCGTACAGCAGGAGCGTTTCCTGGACCTGGAAGAGTTCGACCGCGTGAAAGACAGCTTCGTGTTGGACTGCGCCAAGATGGCCCTGGCCAAGAAAGAGATGGCCGTCCTGCACCCGCTGCCCCGTGTGAACGAGATTCTTACGGAGGTAGATGCAGACCCCCGCGCCGCTTACTTCCGCCAGGTAGAGAACGGCAAGTTTGTCCGCATGGCCCTCATCACCAAGCTGCTGGAGTGGAAAGACGACCCTGCACACGACATGCCTGCCTCCGAAGAGCCCGTCTACGACGCCACGCTCCGCTGCACCAATGCCAAGTGCATCTGCAACAACGAGCACGCTCCGCACAAGTTCCGCCGCAGCGATAACGGCACGCTCCGGTGCTGGTACTGCGACGCGAAGATCAAGTAGGAGCGGCGGAGACACCACAAACGGCCACAAAACGGCTCAGTAACGGCCCAAGAACGGCCCAAGCACGGTCCCAGAACGGTTCCAGCACCGCTGGATGCGCGTTTTGGGGCCTTTTTGCACATCTCCGCGTGCTGGAGCATTTCTGGATGCGCATTTTGTCGTGTTTTTGCGCATCTCCGCGTGCTGGAGTAATGACGGGAATGGGCCCCTCCGCCCCCGTATTTTGCTTTTTAAGGCAAATTCACTACCTTTACGAGACTGAAACTGAATTTTTATGAATCTTCACGTTCAATCAGAGACATCTCGTTTAAGAGCTGTGGTCCTGGGGCTTCCTTATTCCCCGGGCCCCACTCCTACCCTGGACCAGACTTTCGATAGTAAATCCTATGAAAGCGTCCTGCACGGCGTCTACCCCGTAGAGGAAGACATGGTGAAGGAAATGGACGCCTTCCTGGCCGTACTCAAAAAATATGATGTAGACGTTTACAGGCCTGCTCCGGTGAAAAACTGCAACCAGGTCTTTTCCCGTGACGTAGGCTTTGTCATCGATGACAAGATCATCGTGTCCAACATCATCCCGGACCGTCAGGAAGAGATTGATGCCTACGAGGAAATCTATCGGCAAATCCATTACAAGCAAATTTACAATCTGCCGGAATCCGTCCATGTGGAGGGAGGTGACGTCGTCCTCTATAAGGACTACATCTTCCTGGGCCAGTACGACTTCCCGGATTACCGCCAGGTAAAGACCGCGCGTACCAACCGTCTGGCGCTGGACTACCTCAAGATGATCTTCCCGGAGAAGACCATCATTCCGCTCAACCTCTTAAAGAGCGACACAGACCCGTATCAGGGCATCCTGCACCTGGACTGCACCTTCATGCCGGTGGGCCGGGACAAAGCCATCATCTACAAGAAAGGCTTCATGAATCCCCGTGACGCAGACCACCTCATTGACATCTTCGGCAAAGAGAACGTCTTTGAGATTACCACGGAAGAAATGTATTTCATGAACTCCAACGTCTTCTCCATCAGTGAGGACGTAGTGGTGACGGAGGAGCATTTTACCCGCCTCAACAAGCACCTTCGCGAGAAATGGGGCATGACGGTAGAAACCGTTCCTTACCGGGAAATTTCCAAGATGGGCGGCCTTCTGCGCTGTTCCACCCTGCCCCTCAGAAGAGACTAAACTATACCCAGCTATGAAAGACAAACTGGCAGTTATCGCCTTTGGTGGCAATGCGCTCCTGCGTTCGGGCCAGAAAGGCACTTATCAGGAACAGAGGTCCAACGTCAACGTTACCTGCTGGAACCTGGCCCCGCTGCTGCTCAAAGATTACGGCCTTGTCATTGTGCACGGGAACGGCCCCCAGGTGGGAAACGGTCTTCTGCGCATGCAGGCCGGCGAACAGATTCACGGCCTTCCCGCCATGCCCATGGACTTCTGCGGAGCAGAGACGCAGGGTTCCATCGCGTATCTCATCGAAAGCGGCATGGACCTCGCGCTCACCCGCCTGGGCATCGACCGTCACGTAGTCTCGCTGGTCTCACGCGTAGAAGTGCATGCCGATGATCCCATGTTCCAGCACCCTACCAAGCCGGTAGGCCCCTTCTATCCCAAGCCCCAGCCGGACGGCTCCCTGTACAAGGAAGACGCCAAGGGGCGCGGCTGGAGAAAGGTGGTAGCCTCGCCGGTGCCAGTAGAAATAGCCAACGTAGACCTTGTAGGCCGATTGGCCCGGGAAGGCTATATCGTCATCACAGCCGGTGGCGGCGGCATTCCGGTCGTGCGCGAAAACGGGCTCCTCAGGGGCATCGAGGCGGTCATTGACAAGGATCTGGCATCGGCCCTCTGCGCAGAGAAAATTGGCGCCGAGGAGCTCTACATCCTCACCGACGTCCCCAAGGTGTACCTCAATTTCCGCAAGCCGGGAGAGAAGGCGCTGGACACCCTCAGCGTGGCCGATGCCCATAAATACCTGGAAGCCGGCCACTTTGGAGAAGGCTCCATGGCCCCCAAGATCCGTGCAGCCATCTACTTCCTGGAGCACGGCGGAAAAACATGTATCATAACCGAAGCAGGAGAGCTGGGAAACCCCTCCTGCGGAACTAGAATCGTTTTATAAAATGGCTTACAATCTCAAAAACCGCAACTTCCTCAAGCTGCTGGACTTCACCCCCAAGGAGATCCAGTACCTGCTGGACCTGGCCGCCGAACTCAAGAAGGCCAAGTATGCCGGCACCGAACAGCCCCGCCTGAAGGGCAAGAACATCGCCCTCATCTTTGAAAAGACCTCTACCCG
>DGHE01000154.1:6745-6885 GCA_002392525.1 Bacteroidales bacterium UBA3856
ACGCGCTGCTCCTTCGAGGTGGCCGCCTACGACCAGGGCGCCCACGTTACGTATCTGGGCCCCACCGGCAGCCAGATCGGCGTGAAGGAGAGCATGAAGGATACGGCCCGCGTCCTCGGCCGCATGTACGACGGCATCGA
>DGHE01000100.1 GCA_002392525.1 Bacteroidales bacterium UBA3856
GCTTGTCGAAGGTGAAGCTGCCGTCCCTTTCCTGACGGCGCTTGCTTTCCGTAATGGTGAGGTAAAAGTCGTTGTTTCCCTTCGTGCTCTTCACGTCGAAGAAATACGTACGCTTTCCGGCCCTGACGGGTTTTGAATAAACATCTTCTTCACTGTACATACGTAATCCGTTTTTTGTGTTTTATAACTACAAATTTAGGGAAATAATTTAAAAAACACTAACTTTGCATAAATTTATTTGTTCTATGTTAAATCGACGCATCCTACGAGTGAAGGCTTTCAAGGTCCTATACGCTTACGCTGAAAACCCGGACCTCTCGCTCAAAGAAGTGCTCTCCAGCCTGGACGCTTCGGCCGAAGCCACTCGGGACCTGTATCTGTATATGCTGTCCATCGTCCCCGCCCTCACGGCAGAGGCCGCAAGAAGGACAGAAGCCGCCCGCGGCAAGTTCAATCCCACCGAAGAAGACCTCCATCCCAACCTCCGTTTCGTGGAGAACGGAATATCGGCCCTCCTGGAGAAAGATCCCGACTTCCAGCGCCTTATAGAGAAGAAAAAGTTCTCCTGGGAACAGCAGGACTCCTTCCTTCACAGCCTCTATGAAACCCTTAAGACAAGGGAGTATTACCAGACGTACATGGCCGCCGAAGAATCTTCCCTGTCCCGTGACGCGGAACTCTGGAAGAACATCTTTGCCAGCGAATTCGAAGACAGCGACGCCCTTGGTGCCATCCTGGAAGACGCATCCATCTACTGGGCCGACGAACTGCCGTATGTCCTGAACACCTGCATCGGCTCCATGGACGAGATGGCCCGCAGCGGCCGCTGGAGCTTCCCTCCGCTGTATCAGAGCGACATCCTCTCGGCCCGGGGAAAGACCGGCGTGGAGAGTGACCGCGACTTTGTACGCGCCCTCGTTACCGCCACCTACGGCCGTTTCAAGGAGTATGACGCCCTCATCGCGGAGTCGGTCTCCAAGTGGGACCGTGACCGCCTGTACACCACCGACATCGTTCTCATCGCCATGGGCCTTGCCGAGGCCGAAACCTTCCCCGGCATTCCCGTGAAAGTGACCATCAACGAGTACGTAGAAATTTCCAAATATTATTCAACGCCCAAGAGCCACGGGTTCGTGAACGGCCTTCTGGACCGTCTCATCAAGGAACGCATGGCTTCCGGCAAAATCCAAAAGAACGTATGAATCTCCTCAGTGCAATCCTCCTGATGGGTCCTGCCGCCGCACCCGCCGGCGCGGACGGCCAGCAGCCCAGCGCCTGGCCTACCATCCTCATGTTCGGTGCCATCATCCTGGTGATGTGGTTTTTCATGATCCGTCCCCAGCGCAAGCAGCAGAAAGAACTCCAGAACTTCCGCAGCGGCCTCAAGAAAGGTGACAAGGTCGTCACCGTAGGCGGCATTTACGGGGAAATCGTGGAAGTGAACGAGAAAACCTGTCTTATCAAGGTGGACGGAGACGTGAAACTGCGCGTTGACAAGCAGGGCCTCGTGAAGGATTATTCCGAGTCTGCACAGCAGTAAGCATGTCCGGATTGGAGCACATCCATCCCAAGAAAGGTGGACTGGGCCGGGAATGGATATTCCTGGTCCTGTCTGTTCTCCTTGCCTTCCTTATCTGGGTGCTCACCAATCTTTCCAAAGAGTATTCGGGTACCGTGAGCGTGCCCGTTGTGGCCGAGTGCAACATCGAGGGCCACGGTACGGAGTCGGCCAATACCGTTCTCGTGAGCGCCCGCTGCCGGGCCGACGGCTTCCGCCTGGTGCGGGAGAGCAGCCGCCAGGAGAGAAAGGTTGTGAAGGTGCGCTTTGACAGGGCCGACATGCGACGCCTGGGCCCCGACACCTACGGCATCATCGGCGGCGCCAAGAATTCCTACACCAACCAGTTCTTCGGGGATAACGTACACGTGGAGGCCTTTATCACCGATACCCTCAAGTTCGTGTTCCCCCCCGAAAACCACAAGCGCGTGCCGGTGGAGGTTCCTCTGTCGGTGAGTTTTCGCTCGCAGTACATGCAGAGCGGAGCTATGACGGTGTCTCCCGACTCCGTCGTGGTGTATGGAAACGCCGACCGCCTGCAGGGTATCGAGAAGATCACCACGTCCCGCATCGTGATGACGGAACTTTCCGAGTCCCAGCATGGCGTGCTCCGGCTCAACGCTCCGCGCGGCGTGCGGCTTTCTACAGACCAGGTAAGCTATGAGATTCCCGTTTCCCGTTATGTGGAGCTGCAGGCCACTCTTCCCGTCGAGGTGCGGCACGTTCCCGCCGGACGCCAGCTGCAGGTATATCCTGCGCAGGCCCGGGTGGTGCTCCGCTGCGCCTTCCCGCTGGCCAAGGACCCGCTGGGCTCCGTGAAGCTGTACGTGGACTGGCGGGATTTCAGTACCTCCCTTACAGGCCGATGTGCCCCGCGCATGGCTTCCGTCCCCTCCGGCGTGCTGGAGTACCGGGTAGAGCCCGAAGTCTTTGACTGCGTGGAACTGTGATGAGCCGCAGAACCACCGTCATCGTGACGGGCCTTATCGGCAGCGGCAAATCGGCCGTATGCGCCCTGCTCCGTGAGCGGGGCATTCCTGTCTATGACTCCGACGCCCGCACCAAGCGGCTGTATTCCCGCAGCATCGGCCTGGTGGAAAACCTGGAAAAGGCCCTTGGACGTCCGCTGCGCGATATTGAAGGTAAACTGGACCGCCGCGCTCTGGCGCAGGCTATTTTCTCCAGCGATGACGCCCGGGCAGTGGTGGAGAGAATTGTGTATCCACTGGTACTCAAGGATTTCAAGCGTTGGAGAGCCCGGCAGAAAGGTGCACCCTTTGTGGTGCTGGAGAGCGCCGTCATCCTGGAAAAGCCCCTTTTTGACGGGCTGGCCGATGCAGCCGTGCTCGTGACCGCCCCGGATGCCGTACGCCTGGAACGGGTGATGCGGCGGGATGGGGCTAGCCGGGAGCAGGTCCTTGCCCGCATGGCCGCCCAGCACATTCCGCTGGAGAAAGTGAGCGTGATCCTTTCCAACGACGGAACCCCGGAGGAGCTGAAAGCGGCGGTGGAGCAGGTCTTTTTCGGTAAAAATTCCTATATTTGTAAGTTAATAGAGAAAACAATAAACGATGAAAACTGATTTAGCAAAAACCCTTTCCATCCGTGGTCAGCACGGACTTTTCACCTATATCGCCCAGTCCCGCGGCGGCGCCATCGTGGAGTCCCTGGAGGACAAGAAGCGCTCTAACTTTGCCGCCAGCGCCGGCATCACCACCCTGGAAGACATCTCCATCTACACCGAGGAAGGCGAGGTAAAGCTCTCCGAGGTGTTCGGCAAGATGCACGAGGTGCTGGGAGAGGCCGATGCCCCTACCGCCAAGGCCGCCGACAAGGACCTGAAGGCTCTCTTCGAGAAGGCCCTGCCCAATTATGACGGAACCCGCTTCTACGTGTCCCACATGAAGAAGGTGGTGGAATGGTACAACTGCCTCAAGAAGTACGCTTCGCTGGAGTTCATGACCGACGAGGACCGCGAGGCCGAGGCAAAGAAGGAGGCCTAGCATGCCCACCCTTCAGGTCATCACCCTGGGGTGCTCCAAAAATACGGTAGACACAGAGCATCTCCTCTATCAGGTACGGAATTCCTATGAAATCGTGCCGGAAGGGGAGGTGCGTCCCGTGGATGTACTCCTTGTGAACACCTGCGGCTTTATCGGGGATGCCAAGGAGCAGAGCATCCAGTACATTCTGGAGGCCGCTGCCCGGAAGAAAGCCGGAGAAGTGGGGAAGCTCATGGTCTTCGGCTGCCTGTCCCAGCGTTATCCGGAAGAACTGCCGGGGCTCATTCCGGAGGTGGACGGCTGGTTCGGCGCCCGTGAACTGGACCCGCTCGTGAAGGCCCTTGGCTGCACACCGGATCCTCAATCGGCCCACCGCCGTATCCGCACCGACGGCCGCCATCCCTACGCTTTCCTCAAGATTTCCGAAGGATGCAACCGCCGCTGCTCATACTGCGCCATTCCCTTCATCCGCGGGCCGCACCGGTCCGTTCCCATGGAGGTGCTGGTGAAAGAGGCCGAAGAGCTGGCTGCGCAGGGCGTGAAGGAGCTCGTTATCATTGCCCAGGATACTACCTACTATGGCCTGGACTTGTACGGAAAGCGCTGCCTGGCGGAGCTCCTTCGGCGCCTGAGCGCCGTGGAGGGCATCGAGTGGATGCGTATTCACTATTCCTACCCCGCAGACTTCCCCGAGGATGTGCTGGAGGAAATGGCGGTCAATCCCAAGGTGTGCCGCTATATGGACATTCCGCTGCAGCATGTCTCGGACGGAGTGCTGGACAAAATGCACCGCGGTGTGGACGGAGCGTGGACGCGGGAGCTTATCCGCCGCATGCGGGAGCGTGTGCCGGGGGTGGTCCTGAGGACTACGCTCATCGTGGGGCATCCGGGAGAATCGGCCAAAGATTTTGCCGAGTTGGTAGATTTTGTGAAGGAGGCGCGTTTCCAGCGGATGGGCGCCTTCACCTATTCCGAGGAAGAGGGAACCTTCGATGCAGAGAACTTCCCGGACAAAACGCGCGCTTCCGTCAAGAAGCAGCGGCTGGACAAGCTGATGGAGGTGCAGCGTGGCATATCCCTTGCATACAATGAGTCCCGGGTTGGAACCGAAGTACGCGTCCTGGTAGACGATTTCACGGACGGCGTCCTTGTGTGCCGCAGTGAATTCGAAAGCCCCGAGGTAGACGGTGAGATCCTGGTTAAATACTCGGCGCAGGCCTTTGACGGCATCGAGCCCAACTCGCTCGTGGGCGAGTTCCTCAAGGTGCGCATTACCGGCGCCGACGAATACGACCTTACGGCAGAAGTAATATGAAACGCTTTGCATCTTGTGTAGCGGCCGCCCTGGCGCTGGTCGCCTGCTCCCCGCAGGTATATCCGCTGTACCTGGAGGTGCGTCAGCCCTCTTCTTCCGGGCTGGACCTTTCCCGCAAATCCATGGGAATCGTGTTCATGGACAGTGTCAACCCCGCCGATTCCTCCTTCGACCGCAGTGCGGCATCGGCCCTGGCACGCGCGCTGGAGGAGGACTACTTCTCCGGAGCGGAGGAGGTGGGCCTGTACCATACGCCGTCCGCCGACTCCGTCTCGCTCGAGAAGATGCACACGCTGGTGATGGACAGCGGAAAGGATGTGGTATTTCTGCTCTCCTCCCATCTGGGAACAGCCCGCTCCGACGGCTCGCTTCCGGTCTCAACGCGCCTGAGCGTGTACGACAGCATGGGGGAGGACAAGGTGTACCGTTATTCGGGATCGGCCATCCTGCCGGCCCCGGGGGGTGCGGATGCCCCTTCGCAGCCCGAGGTCGTGGGCGAGCGCATATCGGCCCGCTTCCTTTCCAAATGGAAGACCGAGCGTTTCAGCTTCTATTATTTTGACCAGATTCTCTCGGACTGGGAGGCGCCCATCGAGCATGTGGAGGAGGGAAAACTGGCGAAGGCCATCGATGCGTGGGCTCCTCTCGTGAAAAAGGGAAACAGCCTCCAGAGAGCCTGCGCCGCCTACAACATGGCCATGGCGTTCTACCTCCTGGAAGACTATGAAATGAGCCTTCTCTGGCTGGACTATGCAGACAAGCTGGAGAATGTTCCGCTGAGCGGAGGACTGCGTTCGCGGCTGGCTCCTCATTTGGAAAAGATACAAAAATAGAGTATCTTTGTGAACTATTTTAAAAATAAGTATTTTTAACACATACACACTTTATGGCAAACATCAATCTGAGCAAGTACGGCATCAAGGGAGTAAAGGAAATCCTTTACAATCCCACGTACGAAGTTCTTTACAACGAAGAGACCAAACCCGGTCTCGAGGGCTTTGACAAGGGCCAGGTTACCGAACTTGGCGCTATCAACGTGATGACGGGCGTTTATACCGGCCGTTCTCCTAAAGACAAGTACATTGTGTACGACAACACCACCAAGGAGGGCAAGCCCGGTGAAATCTGGTGGGATACCGAGGAGTATCACAACGACAACCACAAGATGTCCG